>JAKACF010000053.1 GCA_021821585.1 Actinomycetes bacterium | reverse complement strand
CCCCGCCCGCCCACGCGCGCCGGGGCACCCGCGCGCGGCCGGCCGGGGCGTCGTCCGCCGCCAGGTGGCGCGGCGCCGGCCTTCACCTCGTGCTCGCCGTCATCTGCTACGCGCCGATGCTCGCCACCAAGCCCGGGGTCGTCTCCGACGACACCAAGACCTACCTCTACCTCGATCCGGGCCGGCTCCTCGCCGGCGCGGCGAACATGTGGGACCCCGGCGTCGCGCTCGGGACCGTGACGCACCAGAACATCGGCTACTTGTTCCCGATGGGGCCCTTCTTCTGGTTCTTCTCCGCGGTCCACGTGCCGATCTGGGTGGCGCAGCGGCTCTGGCTCGGGAGCATCCTGTTCGCGGCCGCCGCCGGGGTCCTCTATCTCGGCCGCCTCTTCGGCCTGAGCGACGGCGCCCGGCTCGTCGCCGCCACGGCCTACGGGCTGTCGCCCTACGTCATGCAGTACGCCGGGCGGATCTCGGTGATCCTCCTCCCCTTCGCGGGGTTGCCGTTCCTCGTCGGCTTCATGGCCCGCGCCTGCCGGGAGAAGGGCTGGCGCTACCCGGCCGCCTTCGCCCTCGTCCTCACCGTCGTGAGCGGCATCAACGCGAGCTCGGTCGTCTACGTCGTCGTGGCGCCGCTCGTCTACCTGCCCTACGCCGTCTTCGTCGAGCGGGAGCTCACGACCCGCGACGCCCTCGTCGTGCTGGTGAAGACGGGCCTGCTCTCGATCCTCACCTCGCTGTGGTGGATCGCCGGGCTGACGATCGAGGGGATGTTCGGCGTCGACATCCTGAAGTACACCGAGAGCGTCGAGGCCGCCAGCTCCGCCGCCGCGGCCTCCGAGGTGATCCGGGGGCTCGGCTACTGGTACTTCTACAACGGGGACCGCCTCGGGCTGTGGACCAGGTCGTCCATCCAGTACACGACGAACATCCTCCTCATCGCGGTGAGCTACGCCGTCCCGATCGGCGCCTTCGCCGCCGCCACGATCAGCCGCTGGCGCCTGCGCGCCTACTTCGTGGCCCTCGTCGTGGTCGGCATGGTGCTCTCGGTCGGCCCGCACCCGTTCGCCTCGCCCACCCCGCTCGGCGCCCTCGACAAGGCCTTCATGACGGGCACGACGGCAGGCGAGGCGTTGCGCTCGACCGACCGGGCGACGCCGCTCGTCATGCTCGGCCTCGCCATGCTGCTCGGGGCGGGGCTGGCGGCCATCGGCTCGAGGCTGGTGCGCCTCTCGAGGCTGCTCGACCTGGCGGCGCTCGGCGTCGTCCTCGCCGCCAGCACGCCGCTGCTCATGGGCGAGACCGTCATCAGCCAGTTCTCCCAGCCCGCCGCCCCGCCCTCCTACGTGAGGGCGGCCGCCCGCTACCTCGACGCCCACCGGCCGGGGACGAGGGTGTACTCCCTTCCCGGCAACGACTTCGCCGCCTACACCTGGGGCGACACCGTCGACCCGGTGTGGCCGGGCCTGATCCGGCGCCCCTATGTGGTCCACGAGCAGTTCATCCAGGGCTCGATGCCGACGGCCAACCTCCTCTACGCCCTCGACAACCCCCTCCAGCAGGGGACGATGGACTTCTCCGCACTGGCGCCGATCGCCCGCCTCATGAGCGTCGGGGACGTCCTCGTCGAGTACGACCAGCAGTACGCCCGCTACGACCCGCCCCGGCCGGCCCTGCTCGCGCACGACCTCGCCGCCCGCCCGCCCGGTCTCGGTGCCCCCGTCCGCTTCGGTGCGCCCGGGGTCAACCGGCCGAGCCTGCCGATGTACGACGAGACCTACTTCGACCTCCCCCCCGGGCTCCCGGCGACCCGGCCGCTGGCGGTCTACCCGGTGAGCGACCCGCGGCCGATCGTCCGGGCCGACAGCCTCGCCGACCCGCTCGTCGTCGCCGGCGACAACGTCGGCATCGTCTCGGCTGCCGACGTCGGCCTGCTGTCGGGCAACCCGACGATCCTGTTCTCGGGCACCCTCGACACCCATCGCCTCCTCGCCCGGGAGGTCCTCTCGCACCCTGCTCAGCTCGTCGTCACCGACACCAACCGCAAGCAGGCCTTCGAGTGGAACAGCCTGGCGGAGAACACCGGCTACACCGAGACGGCCTCGGAGCGGCCGACCGCCTTCGTCGCCAACGAGCCCGGCTTCGACCTCTTCCCGGGGGCCCCCACCTCGGCGATGACGACCTCGGTCCTCACCGGCATCAGGTCGGTGACGGCCTCCTCCTACGGGACGGCGTTCACGCTGCGCTCCGAGGAGCGCCCGTCCAACGCCATCGACGGCAACCTCAAGACGGCGTGGGAGACCGAGGGGACCGTCGAGTCCCCGATCCTCGGGCAGTGGTGGCAGGTGACCGCCCGCCACCCGGTGAGCGCCGACAGCGTCACCCTCGTCCAGCCGCTGCCCCGGCGCAACGAGGCGTGGCTCACGAACCAGTGGGTCACCAAGGTGACGCTCACCTTCGACGGCCGGCACCCGGTCACCGTCGACCTCGGCCCGCAGTCGCGCACCGCCGCCGGCGAGGTCGTCGCCTTCCCGCGCCGCCGCTTCACGACGATGCGGGTCCGCATCGACGCGACGAACTTCCTCACGGGACCGGGCCCGGCGCCGGTCGGCTCGAGCCTCGTCGGCTTCGCCGAGATCCGGGTCGGGAACCTCAAGTCGACCCAGGTCGTCTCCATGCCGGGCGACCTGCTCGCCCGGGCCGGCGCCTCCTCGCTCAGGGACCGGCTCACCCTCGTCATGACGCGCGAGCGGGTGGCGCCCGTCCCGCCCCGCGCCAGCCCCGAGCCCGCCATCGTCCGCCAGTTCCGGCTCCCGACCGCCCGTTCGTTCTCCCTCGTCGGGACGGCGCGCCTCTCGAACCTCGTACCCGACCAGGTCATCGACCGCCTCGTCGGGCGCACCAACCCGGTCGTCGTCGAGGCGAGCTCGTCGAGCAGGATGCCGGGCAACCTCGGGGCGACCGCCAGCGCCACCCTCGACGGCAACGGGCGGACGGTGTGGATGCCGGGGATGGGCAGGCACGCCGTCGTCGACTCCTGGCTGCGCTACCGCTTCGCCCACGACCTCTCGGTCGGCCATCTCACCCTCAGGCTCGCCTCGGACGCCGAGCACTCCCGCCCGACCCGCATGGTCGTCTCGGCCGGGGGGGTGAGGCGGGTGGTGCCCCTGCCGGCGATCCCGGTGACGAGAGGGGCCGGTTCGGAGACGACGGTGCACGTGAGCTTCCCCCCGGTGCGCGGCAGGGTGCTCCAGCTCACCTTCACCAAGGTGGCCGTGCGCGACACCCTCAGCTACGAGACCTCGCTCGAGACGGCGCTCCCGATCGGCGTGGCGGAGGTCGGGATCCCCGGCGTCCCCCCCGACAGGCTCCCGGCGAGCATCCCGGCGGTCTGCCGCCAGAACCTGCTGCGGGTGGACGGCCGCCCCGTCCCGCTCGAGATCACCGGCTCCACCGCGGCGGCGCTCGCCGGTGACGGGCTCAGGGTCTCGCTCTGCGGCGGGGAGCGGGCGATCCGGCTCGGCCCGGGGCTCCACCTGCTCCAGGCGGCCGAGGGGGCGGTGACGGGGCTCAACCTCGACCAGCTGGCGCTCGACTCGGCGCCCGGCGGTGCCGCCATGCCCGAGCCCGGCAACGGCTCGCTCGCCCCGCCGGCGGGCACCGGGAGCCCCGGCGCTCCCCGGGTGAAGGTGCTCTCGCAGTCGGCCACCTCGCTCCACCTCGAGGTGTCGGGGGCGCGCAGGCCGTTCCTCCTCGTGCTCGGCCAGAGCATGAACGCCGGCTGGAGCGCCAGCACGACCGGGGGCACGCTCGGTCCCCACGTGCTCGTCGACGGCTTCGCCAACGGCTGGCTGGTGCGCCCGGCCGCGGCGGCCGCGGCCGGGCGCCCCTTCAGCGTCGACCTCACCTTCGCCCCCCAGAGGGCCGTCGACGCCGCCCTCGTCGTGTCGGCGGTGGCCGTCTTCGCCTGTGCGGTGATCCTCCTCGTCCCCCTGCTGCGCCGCCGCCGCCGGGCCCCCGGAGGGCCGCTCTCTGACGGGTCGGTGCTGCACGAGGGGGCCCTCGTCGCCTCACCGGTGCGCCGGAGCTCCCGCATCGCCCTCGGGGCGGTGCTCGCCGCCCTCGGCGCCTTCGCCATCGCCGGACCGCTCGCGGGCGCCGTCGTGGCGGTCGTGAGCCTCCTCGCGATGGCCCTTCCCCGGGGCCGGCTCATCCTCCCGGCCGCCGCCACCGCCGTCCTTGTCGCCGGCGCCCTCACCGTCGCCGTCGGCGAGCACGTCGACCGCTACCTGCCCGGCGGCGGCTGGCCCTCCCACTTCTCGGTGGCATCGAGCCTGGTCTGGATCGCCCTCGGACTCCTCGGCGCGGACGCGGGTCTCGAGGCGCTCCGGCGGCGCCGGGAGGGGGCGCCGGCGAACCCGGGCGGGAGACGGCCCCCGGGCTAGGGTGAGGGCGCAGTGCACCTCAAGTCCCTCACGCTTCGCGGGTTCAAGTCGTTCGCGGACCCGACGACCCTCGAGTTCGAGCCGGGCGTCACCGTCGTGGTCGGTCCGAACGGGTCGGGCAAGTCCAACGTCGTCGACGCCGTCGCCTGGGTGCTCGGCGCCCAGGGCCCCCGGGTCGTCCGCTCGACCAAGATGGACGACGTCATCTTCGCCGGCACCGCCAAGCGCCCCGCCCTCGGGCGGGCCGAGGTCTCGCTCACGATCGACAACAGCTCGCGAAAGCTCCCGGTCGACCTGGCGGAGGTGACGATCACGAGGACGCTCTTTCGCACCGGCGAGAGCGAGTACTCGATGAACGGCGCCGCCTGCCGCCTGCTCGACATCCAGGAGCTGCTCTCGGATGCCGGGGTCGGCCGGCAGCAGCACGTCATCATGAGCCAGGGCCAGCTGGCGGGCGTCCTCGACGCCCGCCCGGAGGACCGCCGGGCCGTGATCGAGGAGGCGGCCGGCATCCTCAAGTACCGGCGCCGCCGGGAGCGCGCCGAGCGGCGGCTCGACTCCACCGAGGCCAACCTGCTGCGCCTGCAGGACCTGCTCCGCGAGGTCCGCCGGCAGCTGCGCCCGCTCGAGCGCCAGGCGGAGGCCGCCCGCCGCCACGGGGCCCTCGTGGCCGAGCTGCAGGCGCTCCGCCTCTACGTCGCCGGCCGCGAGGTGCAGTCGCTGCGGACCCGGCTCGAGGAGAACGACCGCCAGCGCACCGAGCTCGCCGGGGAGGAGGACCGCCTGAAGGGGGCGCTCTCCCGCCTCGACGAGGTGGTGGCGGCGAGCGAGGCGACGCTCGCCGCCGAGCAGTCGAGCGAGCTCGTCTCGGAGCTGTCGCGCGCCGAGCGGCTCGCCGAGCGGGTCCGTGGCGTCGCCAACCTCGTCGCCGAGCGCCGCCGGCGGGTGGAGGCTTCCCTGGCGGCCTCGGCCGAGACCGACGTCGTCTCCTCGCTCGAGGCCGAGTCGGCCCACCTGGCAGACGAGCTCTCACTCCTCGAGGAGGCGGCCGGCAGCCTGCTCCCCGAACGGGAGGAGCTCGAGCGTCTGGCCGACGAGCTGGCGGCCGACGAGCAGGCCTTCGAGGCCCGCCACCCCGAGCCGCCGCCTGCCGGCGGCGACCCCGCCGCCGGCAGGCGGTCGGCCGTCGAGGCGCGCCGGGAGCGCGACGCCGTGCTCCGCCAGCTGTCCGGTGCCCGCGAGTCGCTCGCCCGGTCGGCCGAGCGGGCCGAGTCGCTCGCCCGGCAGCGGCGCGAGCTCCACCAGCGCCTCGAGCACCTCTCCGAGGCCGCCGACGCCGGGGCGGGGTCGCTCGCCAGCCTCCGGTCCGGCCAGGCCCGAGCCGAGGAGGCCGAGCGGGAGGCGGCCGACGCCGTCACGGCCGCCGAGGCGGCGTCCCTCGAGGCGACCGAGGTCCTCCAGCGACTGCGCGCCCGGGCAGAGGCGCTGCAGGGTGCCCTCGACGAGGCGTCCGCCCGTGCCGGGGTCGAGCGGCTCGAGGGCCGCCCCGGCGTCGTCGGGACGCTCCTCGACATCGTCGAGGTGGACGAGGGCTACGAGCGGGCCTTCGAGGCGGCCGTCGAGGAGGCGCTCTCCGCCGTCGTGGTCGAGGGCGCCGCCGAGGCGCGACGGGCGGTCGAGCACCTGCACGAGCTCGGGCTCACCGGAGCCGTCCTGTCGGTCGAGGCGGCGGGAGGACCCGGGTCGCCCGGCCAGGGCGGGGACGGCCTCCGTGCGAGGGTGCGGGGTCGCCGTCCGGGCGCCGACCGGCTCCTCGACCGCCTGCTCGCCGGCGTGGTCTGCTGCGAGAGCGGCATCCGCCAGGCACTCGAGCTCGCCGCCGGCGGCGGGCCCGGAACGGTCGTCGTGACCACCGAGGGAGACCGCTTCTCGGCGCGGGGCTGGCGCCTCGGCGCCGGTCGCGCCGGCGCGACGCGGGCGGCGCTCGAGGTCGTGCTCGCCGAGGCGGGGGTGGCCGAGGATGAGTCCGACGCCGCCCGCGTGTCGGCCGAGGAGGCCAGGCGAGCCTGGAGCGCCGCACGCCGCGCCGCCTCGGAGGCGGGCTCTGCAGCGGCGAGCGCGGCCGCCGAGGCCCGCCAGGTCGAGGAGCAGACCGCGGAGGCCGCCCGGCGCCTCGAGGGACTGTCGGCCGAGCTCGACCGGCTCGAGGCCGCCCGGGCGACGGCGTCCGAGCAGGTGGGCCGCCTGGAGGCGCTGCTCGAGGAGCACGAGGCCCACCTCGCCCTCGCCGAGCAGGCCGAGGCCGAGCGGCAGGCGACCGAGGCGGCGGTGGCCGAGGTGCGCCGGGAGCTGTCGCACCGGGCGCGTGAGCTCGCCGGGCGGCAGTCGGACTTCGGGGTGCGGGCGGCCGGTCTCGACGAGCGCCGGAGCGTCCTCGGAGAGCGCCGGGCCGAGGTGGAGCGCCGCCTCGCCGGCTACGAGGCCGCCCGCGAGCAGGCCGCCGAGCGCCGCCGGACCCATGAGGCCGCCGGCAGGGCGCTCGGGCGCCTGGCGGGCGAGCTCGGACACCTCGGGGAGACCCTCGGGGAGCATCTCGCCCGGCTGCGGGAGGAGCGGCGCCGCCAGGAGCAGGCCGTCGCCGAGGTGAGCGCCAGGCTGGCTGCGGCACGAAGCGACCGAGCGGCGACCGAGCGGCGTCTGGCCGAGGGCCGCGAGCACGCCCAGCGCAGGGAGCTCGAGCGGGCCGAGCTGTCGGTCCGCCTCGAGACGGCGATCGAGACGATCCGCCACGACCTCGACGCCGAGGTGGCCGAGGCGCTCGAGGCCGAGTGCCCGGAGCTGCCGCCCGGGATCCCGCCGGCCGCCCGCGTCCGCGAGCTCGAGCGGGAGGTTCGACTGCTCGGGCCGATCAACCCTCTCGCCCTCGAGGAGCTCGCCGCCCTCGAGGAGCGCGACAGCTTCCTGTCGTCCCAGCTCGAGGACGTCCGGAGCACGCGCCGCGAGCTCAACCGGGTCATCAAGGCGGTCGACGAGGAGATCGTGAGCGTCTTCGAGGAGGCCTTCGCCGACGTCTGCACCCACTTCGAGCAGCTCTTCTCGACCCTCTTCCCGGGCGGCTCCGGCCGGCTCACCCTCCTCGAGCCGGACGACCTGCTCTCCTCGGGGATCGAGATCGAGGCCCGCCCGGCGGGCCGCAACGTCCGGCGTCTCTCGCTGCTCTCGGGCGGCGAGCGCTCGCTCGTGGCGCTCGCCTTCCTGTTCGCCGTCTTCCGCAGCCGGCCGTCGCCGTTCTACCTGATGGACGAGGTCGAGGCCGCCCTCGACGACGTCAACCTCCACCGCTTCCTCGACCTCGTCGACGAGTTCCGTCACGAGGCCCAGCTCGTGATCGTCTCCCACCAGAAGCGGACGATGGAGTCGGCCGACGTCATCTACGGCGTGACGATGCAGCCCGGCGGTGCCTCGAAGGTGGTGAGCGAGCGCTTCCGTTCCGACCAGGGGACCGCCTCCACCGCACCGCGCTAGGGAGCTCCTCGCCCGCCGGCGCCCGGAGAGACCCTCAGCCCTCCCACCAGGCGAGGACCCGCACCGCCGCCAGGGTGACCCAACGGGAGGGCTCGCCGGCTCCGCCGTCGATCTCGAAGAAGACCCGCCCGGCCGGGGTCCCGTCGAGCGGCCAGGTGCCGTCCTCGAGGCGTCTCTCGCGCAGCTGTGCGACCGCCTCCGCGAGCCTCGGGTCGGGTGCGGCGCCGGTGAGGCCGGCCGCCGCTCGGAAGTAGTCGAGCGCCCGCAGGATGCTGTAGTGCCACCGGTACGGGTGGACCAGCCGGAGGAATCCCCCGTCGGCAGGCTCGCCCGTGCTCAGCCGACGGAAGAGGTGGCGCTCGAGGAGGTACTGCTCCCCAGAGCGACGAGCCTCACGTGAGGCCGGCGTCCCCCCGGTGGCCCGCTCGTACTCGAGCAGCCCCTCGAGGACGTTGATGGTGGAGGCGAAGGAGGAGCGGACCGAGCCGTTCGCCCTCTCGCAGTTCCAGCCGCCGTCTTCGAGGCGCTCGCCGACCAGTCGGTCGACGACGGGGGAGACGTCGACCCCGAAGTAGGCGCCGTCGGCCACGAGCCGGCCGTTGATGCACTCCTCGACCTCGCCCTCCCAGAAGGGCTCGCCACCGTGGTCCCAACGCGAGTTGGCGCCGACGAGCTCGACGGCGCGTCGCGCTCGGTCGGAGGAGGGATCGAGCCCGAACTCCCTCAGCTGGGACAACGAGAACGCCGTGGCCGTCCAGGGCTGGCCGGCCTCCTCCCACTCGGCGAACTCGAAGCCGCTCGGCAGGAAGGATCCACCCGCCCACTGTCCGTCTTCGTCCTCGAGCGACAACAGCCGCCCACCGAAGCCCTCCGTCGCCACCTTCGCCCGCTCCGCCTGCCACTCGGGCTCGGGCAGGTCGAGCAGGTCGCGCATCACCTGCCAGCGGACCGAGGGATCGGAGTCGAGCAGCCAGTCAATCACCGGGATGGCGCCGGTCACGCGCCCGAAGCTAGCAAGGGGGCCTCGGTGCCGCCCGGGCCGGCCTCGCCCCGAGCGGCCTCGACCCCGTCGGTGTGGGTCGTCCGCCTCCTGCCACCCAGCGCGTCGCCGTCACCGGCTGGCGCGTGTCACCGGCACCGCGATCAGGAGGGCGGCGGCGAGCAGGAGCACCGCGCCCGCCGCCAGCAGACCGGCGGCGATCGAGCCGAGGTCGGGGATGCTCGCTCCGGCGCTCGCGCTGACCGCCACCCCTCGGCTGGCGTCCTGGTTCATGACGACGACGACCCACTGGCCGCTCGTCGGCCGCCAGCTCAGGGTCTGGGTGCCCCTCCCCGACGCCTGTGCGGTCCAGATGCCGGCATGCGCAGGCGCCGTCGCCGGGGCCACGCCTGTGCCGGCCTCGCTACGGGTCTCGCCGCTCGCCCAGTTGGTGACGACGAGGCGGTCGACACCCGCCAGGTAGGTCTCGACCGCCGCTCTCGGCCCGACGCCGACGAACACGCCGCGGGCCGGGTCGAGGGAGCTCACGCGGAGTCGCACCCTGCCGAGGAAGTCTCCGGCGGTGACCCAGTCGGCGGAGCCGCCGAGGTCGATCGCGTCGCTCGTGACGGCGTACGACGGCGTGGCGAAGCTCCGCGTGCCGCTCGTGAGGTAGCCGGCTGCGTCCCGCTGGGTGTTCGTCGCCCACGTCGCCACCCCGCCGGCGGCGAGAAGGCCGAAGGAGAGGAGTCCCAACAGCGACCCGATGACGACCGCCACCACGCGGCCGCCGGTCCACCCTCTCCCTCCGCTCGGCGCGGGCGGTGGCGTGGCCGCCGGTGGCGGGACGGTCATGGTGGCAGCCGGCTCGTGCCCGCCCATGTCGAGGCGGAAGGGCGGGTACTCGTCGGTCATGAGCCCGGCGTAGGCCGCCACGCGCAGCACCCAGCGGTTCATGCCGAGCACGAAGTCGAACAGCTGCTGGGGGTAGCGGCCGGTGAAGGCCAGCACGACCGCCGCGATGAGCACCAGCAGGCCGATGAGCCCGGGTGCGCCCCGTGTGTGGGAGTCGGTCTGCCACAGCGCCCAGGTGCCACCGCCGAGGAAGACCCCGACCACGAGGTAGTGCGGGATCGCGAGCAGCCACCACTTCACGAGGACGAGGCCGCGCGAGAGGTGCCCCGGGTACTCGATCTGCAGGTGGGCCGGGTAGTCCGGCACCTCGGCCAGCGTGAACGGCGGGTAGCGGTCGGTGCCGAGGGCCCCGTAGGTGTAGTACGCCACCCGCCAGCTCCACCGCAGGACGCCGACGTTGAACTGGAAGAAGCTCGAGGGGTAGCGGCCGGTGAACAGGATGGCGAAGAAGGCGAGGATGCTCACCACGACGAACGCGACCCACAAGAAGGCCAGCAGGACGTAGTGCGGCACGGCGAGCAGCCACTTCACGAGCCACAACCAGCGGCTCATCCTCGTGTCGAGCGTGGCGTCCACATGCACCGGATACGACGCGACGGACATGGGGAGACCTCCTCTTCGTCCTGTCCCATGCTCCGCCCCCGGCACCAGGCCGCTAGGGGCGAACGACCCGCCGGCCGGCAGGTCGAGACGGGGAGCGACCCCGGGGTGAACGGCGCCGGAACGCCGGCCGTCACGCTCTCGGGGGCGAACCGGGCGCCCCCGTGGCGCGCACCTGGAGCACGGCGTCCAGTCCGAGCCGTCCCGGGGCCGTCGGTAGGCTGCTCGGGCCATGCTGGCCCTCATCATCGTCCTCGCCGTTCTCGCCTTCCTGGTGCTCGTCTCGGTCGGCTTCCTCATCGGGACGAGCTCCCGCCGGGCGCTGCGGCGGGAGCAGCCGCCCGAGCGCGGCTTCACCGTCGCCCCGCCGAGGCCCTCGACGAGCTCGACGGCCACCATCCCCGACGACGCTCCACGCGACGCCCTGGTCGAGGCGCCCGAGCTCGAGATCCCCGACCTCGAGAGGCTGCTCGAGGCACCGGCGCCCCCTGTCGAGCGCCCGGCGCTGCGCGACCGCCTCGGGCGGGCCCGGGCCCTCCTCGGGGGCTACCTCGAGGGCATCAGGGGCCGCGGCGTCGACGAGTCGAGCTTCGAGGAGCTCGAGGAGGCCCTCCTGCTCGCCGACGTCGGCGTCGCCACGACGACGAGGATCCTCGACGACCTGCGGGAGAGAGTCCGTTCCGGCACGATCGACCGGACTCCGGCGGCCCTCTTGGCGGCCCTGCGGGCCGACCTCGAGGCAGTCTTCGACGGCGACGGGCCGGAGCTGCGGCGCGGCACCGGCGGTGGCCCGACGGTCTGGCTCTTCGTCGGCGTGAACGGCGTCGGCAAGACGACGACCATCGGCAAGCTGGCCGCCCGGGAGGCCGCCGAGGGCCACAGCGTCGTGCTGGCGGCCGGCGACACCTTCCGGGCGGCGGCCGGCGAGCAGCTCGAGACGTGGGCGGAGCGCTCCTCGGCCGGCATCATCCGGGGCGCCGAGGGCGCCGATCCCTCCTCGGTGATCTTCGACGCCGTCCAGCACGCGGCGGCGCGCAAGGCGGACCTCGTCCTCGCCGACACCGCCGGCCGGCTGCACACCAAGGTGAACCTGATGGAGGAGCTGCGCAAGGTGCGCCGCATCGCCGAGCGGCCGCCCGGCGAGCTCACCGAGGTCCTCCTCGTCCTCGACGCCACGACGGGCCAGAACGGCCTCGTCCAGGCCAAGCAGTTCACCGAGGCGGTCGAGGTGACCGGTGTGGTCCTCACCAAGCTCGACGGCACCGCCAAGGGCGGCGTCGTCCTCGCCATCCGCAGCGACCTCGGGCTGCCGATCAAGCTCGTCGGGGTCGGGGAGGCCGTCGAGGACCTCGTCGAGTTCGACCCGAAGGAGTTCGTGGCCGCCCTGTTCGAGTGAGCCGGCTCAGCCCTTCAGGTGCTCGGCGAGCCACTCGACGGTCGCCGCCCACGAGCGGGCGGCGGGCTCGGGCATGGCGAAGCGGGGGGCGAGCAGGTTCTCGAAGGCGTGCCCCGCCTCAGGCTCCACCCTGACGGTGACGTCGGGGCGCCCTGCGAAGGCGGCCGTGACCGCCTCGATCTGCTCGTTCGGGATGTAGGGGTCGCGCCCGCCGAAGTGGAACAGCACCGGGCAGTGGATCGAGTCGACGAGGCCGAGGGCGTCCGCGATCCCCGAGCCGTAGTAGGAGACGCAGGCCGCCGGCTCGCCCTCGGCCGCCGTCAGGTAGGCGAGGAAGCCCCCCAGGCAGTAGCCCATCACCGCCACGCCCCCGCTCACCTCGGGGAGGGCCTCCAGGTGCTCGAGGGCGGCGACGAGATCGGCTGCCTTGGTCGAGAGGTCGATCTCGGTGTTGTAGCGGCCGACGACCTCGAAGCCCCGCTCGAGACCGGCGTCGTCGTGGGGGAGCTCGACCCCCGGCTCGATCCTCCAGAAGACGTCCGGGGCGAGCACGACGTAGCCGAGGGCGGCGAGGTCGCCGGCCTTCTGCCGGAGGAAGTCGTTCACTCCGAAGATCTCCTGGAGCAGCAGCACGCCCGGCCCCGACCCGGCGTCGGGGAGGCTCAGGTGGCCGGCGAAGGAGCCGTCGGTGACGGTGATGGTCTCGGTGCGCGTCGTGGCCATGGGCGAAGCGTAGGGCGGCCGGCGCGCCGCCTGCCCCCCGGTGGGCGCGCCACGCTGGGTGGCGCCCGCTTGCGACTAACCTGTTGAAGCTCATGTTCGAGACGCTCACCGACCGCTTCGAGGGCATCCTCACGCGCCTCCGCTCGAGAGGCCGCCTCGGCGACGCCGAGGTCGCCGAGGTCCTGAGGGAGATCCGGGTCGCCCTCCTCGAGGCCGACGTCAACGTGGCGGTGGTCCGCGACCTCAT
>JAKACF010000052.1 GCA_021821585.1 Actinomycetes bacterium | reverse complement strand
CGCCTCCATGAGCGCCTCGCCGAGACCCATGTACACGCCTCCTTCCACCTGGCCGCGGACGGCGAGCTCGTTGATGGAGCGCCCGATGTCGTGGCCCAGCCAGACCCGGTTGACCCGGATCTCGCCTGTGCGCTCGTCGGCGTCCAGGTCCACGACGGCGGCCGAGTAGCTGTAGGCGGGGCTCGGCCCGACGCCGGCGCCCTTGAAGCGACCGCCGATCCCCTCCGGGGGGGTGTAGCTGCCGTGGGTCGAGAGGGCCCCGAAGCGCTCCTCGGCGAGCGCGGCCGCTTCCTCGAAGGTCAACAGACCGATCCGGCCCTCGGCCACCGTCACCTCGTCGGGGGCACAGCCCTTCTCCTCGGCGACGGCCCGGACGAGCAGCTCCCGCATCTTGGCAGCGGCCTCACGGGCGGCGTTGCCGGCCATGAAGGTGACCCGCGACGAGTACGAGCCGAGGTCGACGGGGGTGAGCCCGGTGTCGCCGGTCACGAGGCGGACGTCGCCCGGCGAGAGACCGAGCTCCTCGGCGGCGATCGTCGCCAGCACGCTGTCCGAGCCCTGCCCGATGTCGGTGGCGCCGCTCAGCAGGGTGACCCCGCCCCGGCCGACGTTGAGGACGCACTCGCTGTGGGGCATCTTGTTCCAGTAGATGGGCAACCCCGCACCGCACATGTAACTCGAGACGGCGAAGCCCATCCCGTGCCCGGGGCGCTTCTCCCGGTGCTCGTAGCCGGAGGCGGCGAGCACCCGGTCGGTGACCTCGCCGAGGCCGCAGGAGGTGATGCGCAGCCAATTGACGGTGCGGGTGAAGGGCCGGACGTAGTTCCGGCGCCGGAGCTCCACCGGGTCGATCCCGAGGTCGTCTGCCAGCTTGTCGAGGTGAACCTCGAGGGCAAAGCGCGGCTGGGGGGTCCCGTGGCCGCGCTTCGGGCCGCAGGGCGCCTTGTTCGTGAACACCCGGGCGCCCTCGAAGCGGTAGGCGGGGATGGCATAGGTCGTCGTCTGCAGGGCGCCGGTGTAGAGGGTGGATGCCGGCCCGTAGGAGCCGTAGGCGCCACCGTCGAGGGCGCTGCGGAAGTGCATGGCGAGGATGCGGCCGTCGCGGTCGACGCCGGTACGGACCCACATCAGCACCGGGTGCCGCCCGCGATGGGTGTAGAAGACCTCCTCCCGCGTGAGGGTGCACTTGACGGGTCGACCCGTCATCAACGCGAGCTTGCAGACGGCGATCTCGTGCGAGAAGGGATCGCACTTGCCGCCGAAGCCGCCGCCGTGCGGCGCCGCCACCACGCGGACGTTGCCCATCGGCAGGTCGAGGACCTTGGCGAGCGCCCGGTGCACGTAGTGGGGATCCTGGGTCGAGGACCACACCGTCACCTTGTCGCCGACGGCCGACGCCACGGCCGAGTGCTGCTCCATCGGCAGGTGGGTGTTGCCCTCGAAGAAGAAGACGTCCTCGCGCACGTGTGCCGCCCCTGCGAAGCCGGCGTCCACGTCGCCGAACTCGAGGGCGGCGAGGCGGTGGACGTTCGCCGGACCGGCGTAGTCGTGGATCGGCTCGCCGTCAGGCGCCACGAGTGCCTGCTCGATCGACTCGACCGCCTCGAGCGGCTCGTAGTCGACCCGGATCGCCCGGCAGGCGGCGAGAGCTGTCTCCTCGTCCACCGCCGCCACGGCCGCCACCGGGTCGCCCACGAAGCGCACCTTCTCGTGCTCGAGGGCGAGCTCGTCCTCGCAGGTCGGCATGATGCCGTACTTGACGGGCAGGTCGTGGCCGGTGATCACGGCGGCCACGCCCGGCATCGCCCGAGCCGCACTCGTGTCGATCGACAGGACGCGTGCGTAGGGGTGGTGGCTGCGCAGCAGCTTGCAGAAGAGCATGCCCGGGAGGTCGATGTCGTCGGCGTAGGCGACCGCCCCCGTGACCTTGGCGGCCGCCTCGACCCGCGGCAGGGGCCTGCCGACGACGTGCAGCTCCCTGTCCTCGCGTCCATCCCCGGTCGTCGTCACCGAGCCGACCTCGCTGCGTCCTCGACGGCATCGAGGATCCCGGCGTAACCGGTGCACCGGCAGAGGTTGCCGGCCAGTGCCTCCCTGATCTCCTCACGCGTCGGCGCCGGGTTGGCGTCGAGGAGGGCCTTTGCCGCAAGGACCATGCCGGGGGTGCAGTAGCCGCACTGCAGCCCTCCTCGCTCCATGAACGCCCGCTGCACGCCGTGGAGGGTCGCCCCGTCCGCCAGCCCTTCGATCGTCGTGACCTCGGCGCCTTCCACCTGAGCCGGCAGGAGCAGGCAGCTCAGCTGCGGCACCCCGCCGACGAGCACCGTGCAGGCGCCGCACTCGCCGAGCTCGCAGCCGTGCTTGGTTCCCGTCAGGCGGAGCTCCTCGCGCAGCACTTCGAGGAGGGTGGCGTACGGCCTCACGAGCAGCTCCCGCTCCTCGCCGTTCACCGACAGGTGCAGCACCTCGCGCCGGACGGGCTCCCCCATGACCGTCACCTCCCCCTGGCGGCGAGGGCGACGAGCAACGGCTCGATGCCGCCGTGGCCGAGCACGTCGAGCATCTGCTCGGGGATCCTGTCGGCGCCGAGGTGCGCCCGTCCCTCCCCGACGACGACCTCGCCCGCCACGATGTCGACCTCCACGAGCTCGTGGTCCTGGACGGTCGCGCTCACCCCCGGGCAGCTGAGCGCGGGCAGGCCGAGGGCGATCGCGTTGCGGGCGAAGATCCGGGCGAGCGAGTCGGCGACGACCAGCGCGACGCCGAGGTCCTTCAGGTGCTGGGGGGCTGACTCCCGGCTCGAGCCGCAGCCGAAGTTCGCCCCGGCGACGACGATGTCGCCCGGGCGCACCTGCGAGGCGAATTCGGGGCGGGCCGGCTCGAGCACGTGACGGAGGCGGATCTCCATCGGGTCGTGGACGTACTGGCCGGGCGAGAGCATGTCCGTGCTGATGTCGGGTCCGAACAGCCAGGCCCTGCCGCGGAAGCGGGTCCGCTCCAGGCGGGCGCCCGTCATCTCGTCACCTCCACTCGCGTGTCGCTCACTGCCAGCTCACGCGGATCGGCGATGGCCCCCGCAAGCGCAGAGGCGGCCGCCGTGGCCGGCGAGCCGAGGTAGATCTCGCCTTCCGGGCTGCCCATGCGGCCGCGGAAGTTGCGGTTGTGCGTCCCGAGGCAGCGCTCGCCCGGCGCGAGCAGGCCGAGGTGACCGCCGAAGCACGGGCCGCAGCCGGGTCCCTCGATGATGGCGCCGGCCGCCGCCAGGTCGGCGAGGACGCCCTCCTCCGCAGCCAGGCGGTAGACGGTCGAGGAAGCAGGCGTGACGATCATGCGCAGGCCGGGGGCGATCCTGCGGCCCCGGAGGATGGCGGCCGCCTCACGCAGGTCCTCGAGCCTGCCGTTCGTGCACGAGCCGAGGAACACCTGGTCGAGGTGAAGGCCGGCCACGTCTCCCACGTCGACGACGTTCTCGACATGGTGCGGGACGGCGACCTGGGGCGAGAGGGCGGCGAGGTCGACCTCGTGGATGGCGGCGTAGCGGGCCCCCTCGCGGGCGGTGGCTGCGCCGGCAGCCGCGAAGAGCGAGAACTTCGCCCCCATCTCGACGCCCATGTTGGAGATCGTCATCCGCTCGGCGAGTGACAGCGAGTCGGCACCCGAGCCGCCGTGCTCGACCGAACGGTACTGCGCCTCGCTCGAGCCGACCTCACGCATGAGGAACAGCACGAGGTCCTTTGCCGTCACGGCCGGCGCCAGGCGGCCCTCGAGCATGACGAGGACGGTCTCGGGCACCTTGAACCAGAGCTCCCCGGTCGCGAGGGCGTAGGCCATCTCCGAGCTGCCGACCCCGCAGCCGGCCGCGCCGAGGGCTCCGTAGGTCGTCGTGTGCGAGTCCGTGCCGACCACGAGGTCGCCTGGCTGGACGCGACCCTCCTCGACCATCACCTGGTGGCAGATGCCGCGGCCGATCTCGAAGAAGGCCTCGATCCCGTAGTGGCGGACGAGGCGCCGCGCCTTGGCCTGGTGCTCCGCCGCGGCGACCGAGGGCGCCGGCACCATGTGGTCGAAGACCACGGTGGCACGGCCGGGCTCATGGAGGTGCTCGATGCCGGCACGCTCCAGCATCCCGAGGACGTCGGCGGCGAAGATGTCGTGCATCATCATCGCGTCGATCTTCGCCACGACGTACTCGCCCGGCACGACCCTGCTGACCCCGCCGGCCCTGGCGAGGACGCTCTCGGCCGCCGTCATCTGGGGGGACTCCCGCGGGGCCGCCTGCCCCACCGCGGGCCCGGCCTTCCCGTTTCCTGCCATAGCTGCCTCCTCGTTCCGTCCGCGCCCTCCCCGCTCGGGCCCGCCCGCCCGGGCACCCGGCGGGCGAGGCGCTGAGCGCGCTCACACCATCGACAGCCCGCCGTTGACGCTGAGGGTCTGGCCCGTGATGTACTCGGCATCGGACGAGGCGAGGAAGAGCACGGCTCGTGCCACCTCCTCGGGGGTCCCCGGCCGCCCGAGCGGGATGGACCGGATGATGGCGGCCATGAGGCGCTCGTTCTGGCCGGTCACCTCGGCCAGCATGGGCGTGTCGGTGAGACCGGGTGCGACGCAGTTCACCTTCACCCCGTGCCGGGCGGTCTCGCGGGCGAGCGCCTTCCCGAACGCGATGACGGCCCCCTTCGCCCCGGAGTAGACGACCTCGCCGGAGGAGCCGACGCGACCGGCATCCGACGCGACGAGCACCACGCGGCCCGACCCCTGCTCGATCATGTGGGGCACGACGGCGTGCGCACAGGCGAGATGGCCCCGGTAGTTGACGGCGATCACCCGGTCCCACAGGGCCTCGTCGGTGTCGACGAAGGGCATGACTCGGTCCCAACCGGCGTTGGACACGAGGACGTCGATCCTGCCGAAGCTCTCGATCGCCCCGTCGACCGCCCGCCGCACCGAGCCGGCGTCGGCCACGTCGAAGACCGCCGCCTCGGCGCGGCCGCCGAGCTCGGCGGCCTCCTTCGCCACCGCCTGCGCCCGCTCGTCGGAGAGGTCGCCGATCACCACGGTCGCTCCCTCCTCGATGAGCCCGAGCGCGGTGGCCCGGCCGATGCCGCTGCCCGCGCCGGTGACCATGGCGACCTGGCCTGAGAATCTCGCTGCGTTGTGCACCGCTACCGTCCTTTCAACACTCCGCTCGGGTCCAGTCTGCGCACCTCTGTGAGCTCCTCGCTGCTCGGCGGAGCCGTCTCCGCGACGCCGTCGGGCACGACCAGCTCGAACCCCGTCGCCGCCCGCACCTGGTCGACGTCGACACCGGGATGGACCGATCGCAGCCGCATCCGCAGGGTCGCCGGGTCGAAGTCCATCGTGCAGAGCGGTGTCACGACCGCGGCCGGGCCGCCGCCCGGGAGCCCTGCCCGGGCCCACGACTCCGGTCCGTCGAGGAAGCCGGGGCCGCCGAGGAAGTCGACCCGCTCGACGAAGCTCCGGGGCGTGTGCGACATCGAGTAGATGAGGACTCGCCCGACGCGCGCGAGGAAGGGAAGGCCGACCGTGCCCGGACCACGCAGTGTCGGCTTCGCCCGGTCGCCGACCGATACGAGGTTGCAGTTGCCGTGGGCGTCGATCTGGAGGCCGCCGGCGAAGAAGACGGTGAAGACATCGCCCCTGCCCTCGAGCAGCACCACGTCGCCGAGGGGCAGCACCGTGTCGGACCGGAGCAGGTCCTCGTCGCAGCACGACGGGACGGTCGGCGCGAGGTGCGGGTTGACCCCGCAGGTGCCTCCGGCCACGAACCAGAGGTCGGGCGCGTGCGTCGCTCGGGCGAGCCCGCAGGCGACCTGGGGAAGCGCGCTGGCGGTGCCCATCACGGCGACGTCGTCGTTGCGCAGGAGGCGGGCGAGCTCGACCGCCATCAGCTCGCCGCTCGTCCAGCGCGGGGACGACGCCGCTCCCGCGCCGTTCACCGCTCGCCCCGGTCGCTCGCGGGGCCGTGGACTGCGAGCAGGTAGTCGCGCTCGGTCTGGCCGCTGACGAACTCCTCGAGATAGGAGAGGGCCCCCTCGGGCGTGGCTGCCAGCGAGAGGTAGCGTCGCAGGTGGTCCTCGTCGGCGCCGTAGTGACCGTGCGACGCCGTCGGGTGGCACCCCCCCGGCGCCTCGACCACGCCGTGGACGAGGAAGCCGGGGATCGTCGTGCCGACGGCGTGTCGGCTGATCTCCTCGGTCGGCACGACACGCTCCACCTGCACGACGACGGTCTTCGCGGCGAGGGCCATCGCCCGGTCGACGAAGTGCGCTCCGACGATCACGGCGTTGCCGGCCGCGTCGGCTGCCGCCGCGTGCAGCAGTGCGACGTCGGGCCTGAGCGGAGCGCCGGCGAGCACCTGTCTCCCGGTGAAGGGGTCCATGACGAGTCGGTAGCTCTCGGCGTTGGCCCTCCAGACGTCGGCGGCTTCGAGGCCCTCGGGCAGCGGCACGAAGGGCAGGCCTCCCGCTCCGGCACTGAGACCGTGGGTGATGTAGGCCTCGTCGCACTCGAGGACCCGTACGATTCCCGCCTCCACGGCGCGGCGGAACGCCGGGGCGAGGCCGAGGTGCTCGAAGCCGACGTACGACGTGGCGATCTCCTCGACGAGGCCTGCAGCGATGAGCAGGTCGGCGTTCATGGCGCCGCACGGGCTCGTCAGCAGCCGGGAGACGTGCCGGTCCTGGCGCACCATCTCGCGCACGAGGGCCATGGGGTTGTTGTGGAGATGCATGCCGCCGACGGCGAGCAGCCCGACTCCGTCCGGGACGAGACGCTCGATGGCGTCATCCAGCGAGAGGACCTTGTCCAACTGCTCAGCCCCCCACCGTCAGCTCGCAGGGAGGAGGGCGTTCACCCTCTCTTGGGCCGCGCCGACGTTGCGGAAGTGCAGGGCGTTGATCTCGAGGTATGCCGCCAGCTCCTCGGGGAGGTCTTCCTCGGCGAAGATGGCGTCGACAGGACACGGCTCGACACAGGCCGCGCAGTCGATGCAGGCGTCGGGATCGATGAAGAGCATGCGGTCGCCCGCGTCGGCGCTGATGCAGTCGACCGGGCAGGCGTCGATACAGGACTGGTCCTTGGTGTCGATGCACGCCTGAGTGATCACGTAGGCCACGACCCGCCCCCGTTCTCTCTGTCTGTCAATCTACATTTAGCTGACCGATCTACAATGAACTGTAGACTGATGCTTGGTCCAGTGCAAGAGGGGGTCTCCTCGCCAACCGGGGGCGAGGGCGGTTTCACGATCTCCTCCGCACACCATTCGGGCGGGTTGCGGCGAGGCCGCCGAGGTCCCCTACGACCCCCGACCGTCCCCCGTGGGCAGGTAGGCGCTCGCGCTCGGAGACGTGGCATTCAGGAGGTAGGCGAGGACGGCGTCGACGCAGGCACGCCGGTACCAGGCGTGCCGCTCCCGCCAGGCGTCCTCCTGCAGCCACTGGAAGTGCAGCCCCTCCACGATGGCGCGAACAGCCACCGCCGCCTCGTCCACGTCGCGGACGCGGAAGGTGCCGTCGGCCGCGCCGCCGCTGATGACCTCCGCGTAGACCCGGTTGACCGTGGCACGGAAGGCGGCGCTGATCTGACCGAATCCGCTCACGCGGGCGGCGTGGTCGATCAGGTCGAGATAGGTGAGGTAGAAGCGGCGGCTCTGGTCCGGGCCGAGGAAGATCGTCTCGATCATCCTCTCCACGGCCTCGACGGGTGTCTCGGCCCCGACGACCGCCTGGCGGATCCGCCCGCCGATCTCCTCGAGCACCCACCACATCGTCGCTCCGACCAGCTGCTCTTTGGTCTTGAAGTAGTAGAGGACGATGCTCTTGCTGACGCCCGCCGCAGTGGCGACCTCGTGGATCGGGACACGCTCCACGCCCCGGTCGGCGAACAGCCTGTAGGCGCTGCGGACGATGTGCACCTGGCGGTCGGAGAGACCACCGGGCTCCGGCGAGGCATCCTCCCCGGAGCCGAGACCCGTCGTCACCACCAGTCCAACCTATCCGGCTGTCCGGCGACGGCAGGACGGCGGGGTGCCGTCCTGCCGTCCGGTCGGATCAGCCGCCGATCTGCGCCTTGGTGAACTGCGTGGGCACGAGCGTGCCGTTCTCGTCCCTCGCGATCGCCACCTGTGAGACCGTGAGCCCGGAGTGGTCGCTCGGGCTGAAGTGGTAGGTGCCGTCACCGGTCGTGATCGTCATCGTGGAGAGCGCCTTGGCGATGTCCGCCGAGGTCGCGCCGTCCTCCTTGATGGCCTTGGCGAACATGGCGACGGCGCCGCCTGCGTCGAAGGCGAACTCAGGCGGGTAGTACCCGTTGCTCTTCTGGAACGTGCTGGCGAAGCCGGTGATCGTCGCCCTTCCCGGGTAGCTGCTCGGGAGGTCGGGCCCGATGCCGCCGATCGAGCTGGCGATGATGACGCCGTTGCCGGCGGAGCCGACGGGCTTGGTGTAGAGGTAGGACGCCTCGGCGTGGCTGAACAGCAGCGGGATGGTGAGTCCCATCGCCTTCGCCTGCTTGGTCAGCGTCACCTCGGCCGGACCCGAGCCCCAGACCATGAGGCCCTGGGCACCGGACGCCTTCACCTGGGTGAGGATCGTGGTGAAGTCCGTCGCGGTGAGGGCGAACTCGCCGTCGTAGATGAAGTTGACGCCGTAGCTCGGCGCCATGGCCTTCATGTTGTCCCAGCCCGCCGTCGGGAAGGCCGAGGTGTCACGGGCCACGGCCATCTTCGTGAGCCCCTTCGCCTTCATGTAGGCAAGGAGCTGCTGGGCGACGATCTTGGTCGTCGGGGGCGTCATGTACACGTAGTAGTTGACGGGCGACACGAGGTTGTCGGCCGCCGCAGTGTCGATGGTCGGGATCTTCGCCCGGGCGGCGTACTGCTCGGTCGCCACCGCCGACGAGGAGAAGACGGGGCCGACGATTGCCACCACACCGTCGGACACGAGCGACTCGTAGTCCGTCACAGCCTGAGTCGGATCCGTCTTGTCGTCCTCGACGATGAGGTCGATCTTGCGCCCGTTGATGCCGCCGGCCGCGTTGATGGCGCTGACCTCCTGCTCGGCGCCCAACCTGTCGTTCGTGCCGAGTGGGGTGTAGGGGCCGGACAGGGAGGTGATCATCCCGATCTTGATCGGACCCTTCGGGCTCGAGCTGCTGGCGGGGGAGGCGCTCGAGCACCCCGCCGCCAGCGTCCCGGCGAGTGTGAGCAGTGCCGCCACGCCGAGTGCCCCCCGGCCACGTCGGGCGCTCCTCTCGCGCTTCTGGTTGTACCTCGTCGGTGCTGCCGGTGGTGTCATGGGCCACACCCCCCGCTTTCGGTCGTCGTCCCTGTGGCGAACATTCGACAAACTTACGTCGAGCAGTCTGCTCCACGTAGTATGTCATTGTCAAGGTTCACTCTCGGTGACGCCACCGGGACCCCGGCGTCAACGGGCGCGACGGGGGACCGGACTACCAGAGCGGCGGGGCGCCGAGCCCACCCCGAGGGGCGGGCGTCACACCTCGGGGCTCGCCGGGAGCGGGTCGAGCCGGGCCGAAGGGAAGCTCGGGCTACGCCGCTCCTTCAGTGCTGCGACGCCCTCGAGCACGTCGGGCCCCATGAAGCCGAGCATCTCGTAGGCAGCCGACTGGTCGAAGAGGGGACCCGCCACCTTGAGCCAATTGGCGAGGACCAGCCTCGTCATCCGAATGGCGGTCTGCGAGCCGTTGGCGAGCACGCCGGCCACCGCCAAGGCCTCCTCGAGGACCTGAGTCGTCGGCACGGCCTTCGTGACGAGGCCGATCCGCTCCGCCTCCGCACCGGTCAGCATCTCGCCGGTGAGCAGGTAGTACCTAGCCTTCGCCATCCCGCAGAGGAGGGGCCAGCAGAGCGCCGCGTGGTCGCCGGCGGCGACGCCCAGCTTCACGTGGCCGTCGCCGAGGCGGGCGTCCTCCGCACAGACCGAGATGTCGGCCAGCAGGGCGACGGCCAGCCCGGCGCCGACCGCCACTCCGTTGACGGCGGAGACCACCGGCTTGTCGCAATTCACGAGGTTGTAGACGAGGTCGCTCATCTCCCTCAGCATGTGCAGAACCCGAGCGTGGTCACCGGCGAGGCGCTCCACCA
Source organism: Actinomycetes bacterium (assembly GCA_021821585.1). GTDB lineage: Bacteria > Actinomycetota > Acidimicrobiia > Acidimicrobiales > Bog-793 > JAKACF01. The sequence continues at coordinate 2,723 of JAKACF010000052.1, read as the reverse complement.
TCGCGAGATCGCCGCCTGCCGAGAAGGCCTTCCCGGCGCCGGTGACGACGGCGACGCGAGTCTCCTCGTCGTGTGACACGTCGAGCCAGACGCGCGAGAGCTCGGCGTGCATCGTCTCGTCAGCGGCGTTGTACTTCTCCGGGCGGTTGAGCGTGATGAGCATGACCCCGCCCGGCCGGCGCTCGAAGAGGAGGCGCTCGTAAGAAGAGAAGTCCATCGGATTCCTTTCGTCCCCAAGTCGGGCGGCACGGCGCCCCCGACTCAAGGTAATCAGGCTCGCGAGCGATCGGCCTCACGGCGGAGGACCCCGGCGCGCCGTGGTCCGGAAACGTGAGGTCGCCAGTGGCGACGGACCCCGGCCCCGATTGCCGCCGTGCGCTCGGCTCACGCAGACCGCGCCGACCGCCGCTCCGAGACGCTGCTGCGGATTCTGCCCGGACTCACCTCTCCGAGCTCTCGTCGCGGCGAGTGGGTGTGACGTCGCTCAGAGACGGTCGAGCGCCGGTGTGTGGGCTCGGCGAGGTGGTGCAGGTCCGGGCCGACGCGGCAGGCTGGGGGGATGGAAACCGACGAAGGCGGCGAGCGCGCGGCGCTCGAGCTGGACGAGCATGGCCGACCGGAGCCCCCGGTGGCGGCCGACGAGACGACGATGCTCCTTGCCTTCCTCGACTATCAGCGCGCGACCCTCGCGTGGAAGTGCCGCGGCCTCGACTCCGACGGCCTCAACACGCGGACCGCCGCCTCCTCGATGACGCTCGGCGGGATGATGAAGCACATGGCCCTGGTGGAGACGGGGTGGTTCTCCCGCTCCCTGTACGGCCACGACTACTCGCCGCCGTGGGACGCAGTCGACTGGACCGCCGACCCCGACTGGGAGTGGCGCACCGCCGCCGAGGACACCCCCGAGGAACTGCGGACGCTGTGGGAGGACGCCGTCACACGCTCCCGCCAGCTGGTTGTCGAGGCCCTCGCCGACGGCGGTCTCGACCGCCTCGCGGTGCGCACGTGGCCCGACGGACGGGCGCCCAGCCTCCGCTGGATCGTGCTCCACATGATCGAGGAGTACGCGCGCCACAACGGCCACGCCGACCTCCTCCGGGAGGTTGTCGACGGCGAGACCGGCGAGTAGCCACCGGTCCGGCTCCGAAGACCCGAGGACGGGCGGGATCCACGCCCTCCGGTGCTCCACCGTGACGACAGGCGGCGGTCGGGGCTCCACCTCGGTGACGAGACCGGGCGCCCGATCTGCTGCGCTGCGACCGCCCCGTCGTCTCGCCGTGTCACGGTCCGCTGCGGATGCGGGTCGGCGGCCGCCAGGTGGAGGGCGTCGAACGACCGCGACCCGGCCGGTCGGCACCATCCCTGGGGCTGGAGCAACCAGCAGCGGCCCCGGCCGGTTACGGAGCCGCTCGCCGTAGGAAGCCGTGGCTGGTCCTGTCGGTGAGCCTCATCTCGACGAGCCACCGATCAGCGCCGACCGGAGTGCGCCAGCCAACTCCCCGGCCGGCCCCGGAAGGCGCTGTCGTCGTGGATCCGTCGCGTTTCGAAGACGATCGCCGCCTGAGAGGACCGCTCGGGACATCCAAGGCCGACCGATGATTCGAGGTGCGAGACTTCGTCCTAGCTACCAGGACGGCGAGTCAGGGCCGGCCACGGCACACATCCCGGCGAGATCAGCGAGGAGAGCAGGCATGGGGACAGGTCACGCGAGCACAGCTGACGACGAGATGCTGCGGGGATTCCTGAGAGCACAGCGAGAATCTGTGCTGGCCATCGTCGAAGGACTCAGCGAGGAGGCGTGGCAACGCTCGGTGGTGCCCACCGCCTGGACACCGGCCGGGATGGTCGAGCACCTCGGCGGTGCCGAATGGCACTGGTTCCAGGGTGTCGTGGCGGGCAAGCAGCCCGAACTTCCTGGAGACTTCGACGGCGATCAGGCCCCCTACGACCCGATGACCGTCGTGTTCACCTCGGACGCCTCCCCCGCGGACGTCACGACGTTCTACCGAGATCAGTGCGCGGAGTCCGAAGCGGTGCTCGAGACGACCTCCCTGTCCGCGCCGCCGCTCGGCCGCCACGGCCTCGGGGGATTCGAGCCCCCGAACGTCCGCTGGGTCGTGTTGCACATGATCGAGGAGACGGCGCGTCACGCCGGACACCTGGACATGGCAAGGGAGCTCCTCGACGGAACGGTGCGGCTCGGGGGACGTTGATACGACGGGCGGGAACGCCTGCGTCTCAGACCGTCCCGCGGGACCGGTCCCTGACCAAGCGGGGGAAGCGTCCCGGGTCGCTGGGAGTCACCGACGAGCACGCGGGCGTGAGGCTCCCGACTGTGTCCCTCTGCCGCGGCGTCACACGCGCACCGCGGCCCCTCGCAGGGGCCGCGGTCCTCACGTCCCGCTCTCGTCCGGCATGACCGGTTGAGCGGCCTGCCCGGTTCGCCCGGCCGAGGGCGCCTCAGGCAACTCCCGCCATGCAGGCGATCATGCTCGAGGACTCAGTGGGCGGCCGAGCCGTGGAAGCGGGCGTCGCCGAAGGCGAAGACGCTGCCGTTCGAGCCCACCAGCCAGTACCCGCGGCCGCTCGGCGTGTCGGCCATGCCGACGATCGGCTTCTGGAGCTGCCGGTGGGCAGCCGAGCCGTGGAAGCGGGCGTCGCCGAAGGCGAAGACGCTGCCGTTCGAGCCCACCAGCCAGTACCCGCGGCCGCTCGGTGAGTCG
>JAKACF010000051.1 GCA_021821585.1 Actinomycetes bacterium | reverse complement strand
GATCGCCGCCGGCAACACCGTCGTGTTGAAGCCGTCCGACACGACGCCGGTCTCGACGGTCATGATGGCCGAGATCATGGCGGAGTTCCTCCCCGAGGGCGTCTTCAACGTCGTCTGCGGCGACCGGGACACCGGCCGCGACCTCGTCGCCCACCCCATCCCGGCCATGGTCTCGGTGACGGGCTCGGTGCGGGCCGGGATGGAGGTCGCCAAGGCGGCCGCCGACGACCTGAAGCGTGTCCACCTCGAGCTCGGGGGCAAGGCGCCGGTCATCGTCTTCGACGACGCCGACGTCGAGAGGGCTGCGGCCGGCATCGCGGCGGCCGGCTACTTCAACGCCGGGCAGGACTGCACGGCCGCAACCCGGGTGCTCGCCGGCCCGAGGGTGCACGACGACTTCGTCGCCGCCCTGTCCGAGCAGGCCCGCGGCCAGACCGTCGGCGGCATCGACGTCGAGGACGCCGACTTCGGACCGCTCAACAACGTCAACCAGCTCGAGAAGGTGAGCGGCTTCGTCGAGCGGGCCCCCTCTCACGCCGAGGTGGTCACGGGCGGCCACCACGTGGGCGACCGGGGCTACCTGTTCGAGCCGACCGTCGTCGCCGGCCTGCACCAGGACGACGAGATGATCCAGAACGAGATCTTCGGCCCGGTCATCACGGTCCAGCGCTTCAGCGACGAGGAGGAGGCGCTCAGGTGGGCGAACGGGGTCCGCTACGGCCTCGCCTCCTCGGTGTGGACCCGCGACCACGGCCGCGCCCTTCGGATGTCCCGCCACCTCGACTTCGGCTGCGTGTGGATCAACACCCACATCCCCGTGGTGGCCGAGATGCCGCACGGCGGGTTCAAGCACTCCGGCTACGGCAAGGACCTCTCCATGTACGGCTTCGAGGACTACACGCGCGTGAAGCACGTGATGTCCTCGCTCGACTGAGGGCCCGGCGTGAAGGTCCTCCTCGTCGGGGCCGGTGGCGTCGGCGAGGCAGTCGCCGTCATGGCCGGCCGCCGGGGCTTCCTCGAGGGCATCGTCGTGGGCGACCTCTCGCCCGAGCGGGCGGCCTACGTCTCCTCGAGGACCGGCCCGACACCGTCCGAGTCGGTCGCACTCGACGCGACCGACTCCGCCGCGATCGCCGCCCTCGCGCGGTCCACGGGGTGCGACGTCGTCTTCAACGCCTGCGACCCCCGGTTCGTGATGCCCGTCTTCGAGGCCGCCCTCGCGGCGGGCACGGACTACCTCGACATGGCGATGTCGCTCTCTCGGCCCCATCCCGAGCACCCCTACGAGCAGACGGGCGTCATGCTCGGGGAGGCGCAGTTCGCCCGCAACGAGGACTTCGAGCGGATGGGACGCCTCGCCCTCGTCGGGTGCGGCGTCGAGCCCGGGCTGTCCGACGTCTTCGCCAGGTACGCCGCCGACCACCTCTTCTCCCGGGTCGACGAGGTCGGGGTGCGCGACGGGGCGAACCTCGTGGTCGAGGGCTACGACTTCGCCCCGACGTTCTCCATCTGGACGACCATCGAGGAGTGCCTCAACCCGCCGGTCGTCTACGAGAGGGAGCGGGGGTTCTTCACCACCGCGCCCTTCTCCGAGCCGGAGGTGTTCACCTTCCCCGAGGGGATCGGCGACGTCGCCTGCGTCAACGTCGAGCACGAGGAGGTGGTGCTCATCCCGAGATGGCTCGACGTCGGCCGGGTGACCTTCAAGTACGGCCTCGGCGACGAGTTCATCGAGGTGCTCGAGGTGCTGCACAAGCTCGGTCTCGACTCGACCTCGCCCGTCAGGGTCGGTGCGGCGGACGTCTCACCGCGCGACGTCGTGGCGGCCTGCCTGCCCGATCCCGCCACCCTCGGGGACAAGATGACGGGAAGGACGTGCGCCGGGACGGCCGTCACCGGCACGTCGAAGGCGGGAGCGCCCCGGGCGGTCTACCTCTACCACGTCTCCGACAACGAGCAGACCATGGCCGAGCACGGCTGCCAGGCGGTCGTCTGGCAGACGGCCATCGCCCCGGTCGTGGCGCTCGAGCTCCGATCCCACGGGCTCTGGGAGGGCGCCGGCGTCCTCGGCCCCGAGGCCTTCGACCCGGTGCCCATGCTCGACATGTTCGCCGAGTACGGCGAGCCGTGGCACCTGAGGGAGGATCCTCCCCCGACGGGGCACTGACCGCCGCCGCGTCGGCGGGCGCCGCTCGGCGCTACCTGGTGAACTGGACGGCGTAGCCGTTCGGCACCATCTCGACCCAGGTCGTGCCCGGCTCGAGCGCCATCGGCTTGCCGTCCGGCAGGCGGAGGTCCATCGTGTCGCCGTACTTCGGGGTGGTCCAGGTGCCCGTCTCGAGCTTCCCGTCGCGCAGCACGTAGGCCACCCCGCTGCCCTTCGTGACCGAGATGGTGTCGGGCGTGAGGCCGCTCTCGGGGTAGGGCCCGGGGAAGGTGTGCACCATCTGGATCACGACGTTGGTGGCGTGCAGCTGCTGCCCGGAGCTGTCGGTGTCCGGCTGGCTGCCGTAGAAGCGCTCCCAGGCACCGGCGCCCGAGTCCCACTTCCAGACGACGTCGAGCCCTCCGGCGAAGCTCACGAGGGTGGCGGCCCGGAGCCGGGTCGCGGTGGGGGCCGGGTCCTTCGCGTAGCGGAACTGCGCCGGCGGCGGCGTGCGGTTCGTCGGGTCGAGCTTCCACAGCGCCGCGGTCGAGGTGTAGTAGTTCCACGGCGGGACCCGGTTGGCGGTGCGGTAGTAGGCGTTGGCCATCGGATAGAAGCTGCCATTGGCGTCGTAGAGCCAGTGAAGGTGGGCGACGACGTTGTCCCACTGGTCGATCCCGCCGCTGAAGGCGAGGATCGGGTGGCCGAAGGAGTGAAGGACGTGCCAGTCGTCCCAGCGGACGGACCGGACGGGGCCGATCACCGGCGCCTGCCTGCACTGGAAGACAGCCAGGTAGCGCGTGATGCCGCCCTCGGCCATCTCCTCGTAGACGATGTCGGCGTCGAGCAGGCCCGTCTGGGGCCGGGAGTTCGGGTCGTTGCCGATCTTCACTCCGATCGCCGGCCGCCGGGGCACCGTGCCGTGCCCTGCCGGCACCCCGGTGAGGGGACACAGGTGGTGGTCGACCCGGGTGACGTGCGCCTTCACCGTCGTCGTGGTGGTGGTGGTGGAACGAGGGCGATGGCGGGGCGCCGCCGGGCTCCCGGTGAGGGCGATGCCTGCCACGACGCCGCCCACGACGACGACGGCGAGCGCGGCCCCGCCCCCTACGAGCGCCATCCGGCGGCGCCGTTCGAGGCGGCCGAGGCGCGCCCGCAGGCGGGCGAGCACGCCGCTCGGGCGCTGGTGAGCGGGAGAGGGTCGGTCCGATGGGCTCACGTGGTACTCACCTGCTCGTCGATCTGGTTGCTCACCGCCGTCCAGGCAGGGTAGCCAACCGGGAGCGGCCGTTGGCGGACCCCCTCGGCCGCCCCCGGGGCCACCGGCCGCCACAATGAAGGGTGTGCGCGCCCCCCCGGGTGGACTCACCGACGGTCAGCGGCGACCCCGTGCCATCAGGCTGGCCGGGGGCGTCGACTGGTACCTCGCCGAGAGCGGCCGCTTCGACTTCGTCGGCTCGGGCGACGTGAGCCTCGAGGACGCCCTTTCCGTCCGGGCCGAGCTCGGCGCCGGATCCGGTGCCGTCTTCGTCTGCGTGGCCAGGCCGAGGGCGATCGAGGACGTGCTGGGCGGGGAGAGCAAGTGGGGACTGCGGCGCCTCACCTGGTCCCGCCGCCTGCATGCCGAGGTCGCACCGAAGCTGGCCTCGGTGGCGCGGGGAGCCCGGCTCGCCCTGTTGCCGGGAGACGACCTCGTCTGGGTGGACGGCGAGCGCCTCTTCAGGCCGGGAGAGCTCGTCCCGCTCCCCTGGACCGACCCGCCCGTCTCGCTCCGGGTCGTCCGCCCCCGCAACGTCCTCGCCGCCCTGCGTCGGGCCGTCGGCCCGGACGGCCCCCGCCGGGCGGCCGTCGGCAGGGACTGACGGGTGCCTCAGGCGGCGCCGGCCTCCCGGCAGGAGGGGCAGACCCCCTCGAAGACGATGCGGACGGCGGTGACCTCGTAGCCGTGGCGGTCGTCGGCGTCGAGGGAGAGGGCCGTCTCGCCGGCCGGGAACACGTCCCGCAGCTCGCCGCAACGGGTGCAGACGAGGTGCTGGTGGGCGAGATGGGCGTTCGGGTCGTAGCGCTTGGCGCCGCCGCCGGCCGGCACCTCGAGGACCTCGCCCATCGCCACGAGCTCGTTCAAGGTGTTGTAGACCGTGGCGAGGCTGATCTCGGGCAGGCGCTCCTGGGCGCGACCGTGGACGGCCTCGGCGGTGAGATGCACGTGCTCACCGGCGAGGACCTCGGCGACGACGCGTCGCTGCGGCGTGAGCCGCCACTCGGTCGCTCTCAGGCGTTCCAGGAGATCGCTGATAGAACGATTCTACCTGGGAGGAGGCTTGACCCATGAAGGCCGGTCGTGACGCCGTCTGGATCGAGCGCTTCCCCGCGCCCGCCGGGTCGGCCGGGGCCCCGTCCGTCGCCGTGAAGGACCTCATCGACGTCGCGGGGGTGGTCACGACGGCGGGCTGCCGGGCCGTCGCCGAGCGGGCGGTGGCCGCCGAGGCCGATGCCGCCTGCGTGGCGGCGCTGCGGGCGGGAGGCGCCCGTCTCGCCGGGAAGGTCAACCTCCACGAGCTCGCCTTCGGCGTGAGCGGCGTCAACCCCTGGTACGGGACGCCCGAGAACCCCGCCGATCCGGGCCGGGTGCCGGGCGGCTCGTCCTCGGGCTCGGCCGTCGCGGTCGCCACCGGCGAGGCCGACCTCGCGCTCGGCTCCGACACGGGCGGCTCCATCCGGATCCCGGCCGCCTGCTGCGGCGTCGTCGGGCTGAAGACGACCCACGGCCGCATTCCCCTCGAGGGCGTCTTCCCGCTCGCTCCGAGCTTCGACACGGTCGGCCCGATGGCGCGAAGCGTCGCCGGCGTCGTCTCGGGGATGGCCCTTCTCGAGCCCGGCTTCGAGCCGGGCGAGCTCGAGGACCGGCCCGTCGGCCGCGCCCGCTTCGAGGCCGACGTCGAGATCGACCCGGTCGTCGACGAGGCGGTCGACCGGGCGCTCGCCGCCGCCGGCCTCGAGGTCGAGCCGCGGTTTCTCGAGGGCTGGCGGGGTGCCTGGTACCACCAGCAGCGCATCCTCGGCGACGAGGCGCTCGGGAGCGACCGGTGGCTGCTCGACGCGAGCGGTGGGGAGGGCATCGGCGAGCAGACCCTCGAGCGCTTCGGGCGTTCGGCCTCGAGCCCGGGCGAGCTCGCCGAGTCCCGTCGCTTCGCCGAGGTCTGGGTGCGGCGGTTCCTCGAGGAGCTCGGTCGCACCGGCGTGCTCGCGCTCCCGGCGATCGCCACCCGGCCCCCGCTCGTCGGCGAGCCGGTCGCCGGCTTCAACCTCCTGGCGGCCCCGGTGAACCTGGCCGGGGTGCCGGCGCTCTCGCTCCCCGTCCCGGCTGAGGGCCGTCCGCCGGTCGGGCTGCAGCTCGTGGCGGGACCCGGTGGCGAGGAGCGGCTCGTCGCGCTGGCCGCCCGTATCGAGGCGGCCGTCGGCTCCGGCGCCTAGCGCGTCAGCCTGCGAGCAGCACGCCGAGGGCGAGCGCCGCCAGGGAGGCGACCGCCGTCACCGCCCCCCCGAGGGCGAGCCCGAGCGTCGAGGTCGACCGCTGGTGGAGGTAGGCCGAGACGCCGGCCAGGACGACGACGCCCACCTTCACGTACAGCACCGCCAGCCAGGTGCCGCTTGCCTGGCCGACGTGGACGGCCGTGACGTTCCAGATCCCGGTGGCGAGCAGCACGACGTAGGCCGGCCACTGGAGCCTGCCGAATGCCCCTGCGACGCTGCGGGTGGCCTCGGCGCCGAAGCCCCGCAACGTCGGCAGGAGGCCGGCGACGGTGAGCTGGCCGCCCACCCACACCGTGGCGGCGAGCACGTGGAGGGTGAGACGGGTGGCGTCGAGTGCCGAGGCGAGCTGGGGTCCGCTCATGGCGCCAGTCTGGCGGCGGCCGTGGCCGCCCCTCCAGTCCGTTGCCTCCCGGGTGCCGTCTGGCACGATGCTCGCGGAGGAAGGAGACGAGGTGGGTTTCGAGTTCGACGACGACACCGGGCTCGCCCGGGTGGGGCCCGGTCGCTACGTCGGGGCGGTGACGGACCGCTGGACGGTGGGCGGCGGCCCGAACGGCGGCTATCTGGCGGCGGTCGTGCTCCGGGGCGTGCTCGAGGAGAGCCCCCTTCCCGACCCCCTCGCGATGACGGTCCACTACCTCGCCCGACCGGAGATCGGGCAGGCCGAGGTCGTGGTCGAGGCGCTGCGGGTCGGGAGGGGGCACGCCTTCTTCCGCGCCGAGCTCGTCCAGGCCGGCGAGACGCGCTGCACCGCCCTCGTGACCACGGGGCGCATGAGAGGCCCCGGTCCCGACGACTTCGAGCCGCTCCCGCCGGACGTCCCTCCGCCCGAGTCCTGCCTGGCGGTGCGCAGGGTCGGCGAGGAGCCGGCGCTGTGGGAGCGCCTCGAGACCCGCGCCGCCTCCGCCGAGGACCTGTTCTTCCTGAAAGAGCAGGCAGGGGAGGCCACGACCGGCGGCTGGACCCGGTTCGTCGACGGCCGCCCGATCGACGCCCTGGCCGTCCCGCTCCTGCTCGACTGCTGGCCCCCGGCCGTCTTCTCGCGGACGATGCAGGCCGACCGCCTCGGTGCGCCGACGATCGAGCTCACGGTCCACTGGCGCCAGGCGGTCGACCCGACGTGGTGCTACGGGCGCTTCGAGACCCGCAAGCTGTCGGGCGGCTACATCGACGAGGAGGGCGAGCTGTGGGACCGATCGGGCGCCCTCGTCGCCGAGAGCCGACAGCTCGCCCGCTACTTCGGCGGTGGAGGGGGGCCGTCCGCCGCCCCGTGAGGCGGGCGGCTCGGCCGGGGCCGCGGGGAGGCCCCGGCGCCTTCTGTTGCCGGGTCGAGGGCGCCCACCCGGCCCCTTCGCCGCCCCGCCACCGGGGCGCGCTCCGGGTGGGAGCCCGAAGCCCAACGAGTAGCCTCGCCCCTGACATGGGATCGACGGCGCTGCTCACAGACCGTTACGAGCTCACGATGTTGGACGCGGCGCTCCGGTCGGGCGTCGCCTCGCGGGCCGCGGTCTTCGAGGTCTTCGCCCGGGCGCTCCCCCCGGGCCGGCGCTACGGGGTCTTCGCCGGGCTCGGGCGCCTGCTGCCGGCGATCGAGCGGTTCCGCTTCGGCGCCGAGGAGCTGGCGTTCCTCGAGCGCGAGGAGGTCGTCTCGGCGAGGACGCTGTCGTTCCTCGAGCGCTACCGATTCTCCGGCTCGATCGACGCCTACGCCGAGGGGGAGTGCTACTTCCCCGGCAGTCCCGTGCTCACGATCGAGGCCAGCTTCGGCGAGGCCGTCCTGCTCGAGACGCTCGTGCTGTCCATCGTGAACTTCGACTCGGCCGTGGCGGCGGCCGCCTCGAGGATGGTGGGCGCGGCTGCCGGCCGGCCGGTCATCGAGATGGGGGCGCGCCGCACCCATGAGACGGCGGCGGTGGCGGCCGCCCGGGCGGCCTTCCTCGCCGGCTTCGCCTCGACCGCCAGCCTCGAGGCGGGCCGCGCCTACGGCGTCCCGACGACCGGCACCGCCGCGCACGCCTTCGTCCTCGCCCACGACAGCGAACGGGCGGCCTTCGCCGCCCAGCTCGACGCCATGGGCCTCGGCACGACGCTGCTCGTCGACACCTACGACACGGCGACGGCCATCAGGACCGCCGTCGAGCTCGCCCGGGAGCGGGGGGCGAGCGGCCCTGGCGCCATCCGCCTCGACTCGGGCGACCTCGTCTCGGAGGCCCGGGCGGCCCGCCGGCTCCTCGACGACCTCGGTGCGAGCCGGACGCGGATCGTGATCACCTCGGATCTCGACGAGTACTCGATCGAGGCGCTCGCCGGCGCGGCGGTCGACGCCTACGGGGTGGGGACGAGGCTCGTGACCGGGTCGGGCGCCCCGACGGCCTCCTTCGTCTACAAGCTGGTGGCCGTCGGCGGGGAGGAGGGGTCGCTCCGCTCGGTGGAGAAGCTCTCGGCCTTCAAGCGCTCGCTCGGCGGTCGCAAGGAGGCGACCCGCTGGCTCGACGGCGAGGGAGTCGCCCGGGTCGAGCAGGTCGTGCCCGTCGGCGCCGCCGAGGCCGCCCCCGAGCTCCCCGCCGGGTGGCGGGCCCGCCCGCTCCAGTCCCGCGTCATGACGAGGGGGCGCCTCGAGGCGCTGCCCTCGCTCGCCGAGTCCCGGGAGCACCACCGGGAGTCCCTCGGCGAGCTCGGCGGGGCGGCCCTCGACCTGCGACCGGGCGAACCCCTCCTCCCGACGCGCTACGGCGGTGGGACGCCTGGCTCTGGCGCCGGCGCCTCCATGGCCGGAGCGGCCATCGCCGCCCGGGCGGCGGCCGCGCCGCTCGAGGGGCCGACCGCCCTTGTCGTGGTCGACCTGCAGCGGGACTTCTGCGAGGGCGGCTCGCTCGCCGTCGACGGCGGGGACGAGGTGGCCGCCCGCGTGGCGGAGCTCATGAGGAGGGCAGGCGGCCGCTACGGCGCCGTGCTCGCCACCCGGGACTGGCACGTCGATCCCGGCGCCCACTTCGCCCCGCCCGGCGAGGCCCCCGACTACCTCACCTCCTGGCCGGTGCACTGCGTGGCCGGGAGCGCCGGAGCCGAGCTCCACCCCCTCCTCGACGCCGGGGCCTTCGACGCCGTCTTCGACAAGGGTGGAGAGAGGGCCGCCTACTCCGGCTTCGAGGGACGGGACCGGGCGGGAACCCTGCTCGCCACGTACCTCGCCGAGCACCGCATCGCCCGGATCGACCTCTGCGGGCTCACGGCCGACTACTGCGTGAGGGCGACGGCCCTCGACGCCTGCCAGCTCGGCATCGAGGTGCGGGTCCTCCTCCCGCTCACCGCCGGCGTGGCGACCGAGACGACCGAGTCCGCCCTCGTCCAGATGGCCGAGGCCGGCGCCGAGCTGTGGGGCGGCGAGGTGGCCGGCTCGGTCCGCCTCCGTCCCCTCGAGCCGTCGGCGGAGGGCCGGTGACCCCGGCCGGCCCGCTCGAGGGCCTCCTCGTGGCCGACTTCTCGAGGGTGGTCGCCGGGCCCTATGCGGCCATGGTCCTCGGCGACCTCGGGGCCGACGTCGTGAAGGTCGAGCGTCCAGGGTCGGGCGACGACACGAGGGCGTTCGGCCCACCGTTCGTCACCGACGAGGTGACCGGGGAGACCTTCAGCTCCTACTACCTCTCGGTCAACCGCAACAAGCGTGGTGTGGCCTGGGACCTGCGCAGCGACGAGGGCCGGGCCAAGGCGAGGGCGCTGGCGGAGCGGGCCGACGTCCTCATCGAGAACTTCAAGCCCGGAGGGGCCGACCGTCTCGGCCTCGGCTACGAGCAGCTGTCGGCGGCCAATCCCCGCCTCGTCTACTGCTCGGTGACCGGCTTCGGCTCGACCGGGGCGGGGGCCTCGATGCCGGGCTACGACTTCCTCGTCCAGGCCGTCGGCGGCTTCATGTCGATCACGGGCGAAGCCGGGGGCGAGCCGTTGAAGGTCGGCGTCGCCGTCGTCGACGTCCTGACGGCGCTGTTCGCCTCGAACGCCGTGCTGGCCGCCCTCGTGGAGCGGTCCGGGAGCGGCCGAGGCCAGCGGGTCGAGGTCGACCTCCTCTCGAGCTCGCTCGCGTCGCTCATCAACCAGGCCTCGACCTACCTCACCGCCGGTCGGGTCCCCCGCGCCATGGGCAACCGCCACCCGAGCATCGCCCCCTACGAGACGCTCACGGCCGGCGACCGGCCCCTCGTCGTGGCCGTCGGCAACGACGGCCAGTTCGCCGCCCTCACACGGGTGATCGGCCGCCCCGAGCTGGCGGGCGACGGGCGCTTTGCCACCAACTCGGCCAGGGTCGAGCACCGAGAGGAGATGGTCGCCGAGCTCGAGAAGGCGCTCTCCCCCCGCACGGCGGCGGAGTGGGTCGCCCGCTTCACGGACGCCGGCATCCCGAGCGGCGTCGTCAACGACATCTCGGAGGCATTCGGGTTCGCCGAGCGTGTCGGGCTCGATCCGGTGGTCCGGCTCGGCGGGCGGTCGGCCGAGCCCTGGACCGCAGCGTCGGCCGATCCCGGCGCCCAGGTGAGGAGCCCCATCCGCCTCGCGCGGACGCCGGTCAGCTACCGGTTGGCGCCGCCGGCGCTCGGCGAGCACTCGGCCGAGGTGGAGCGGCTCCTCGAGGACGCCCCGCCCGGCGAGCCTGCGGGCCAGTAGCAGTTCGGGGCGCTCCCGCCGCACCGCCGGTCCCGCCGTCTCCCCGGTGCCGGAGCGGCCCGGGCGGCACCGGGCCGTCGCCTCCTTGGTACGGTCGCCGCCATGCAACTGCGTCAGCTCGGCGAGTCCGGCCTCACGGTCTCGGTCATCGGCCTCGGTGCGAACAACTTCGGCTGGCGGCTCGACCTCGACGAGTCGCGGCCGGTCATCGATGCCGCCCTCGAGGCCGGGATCAATTTCATCGACACCTCGGACAGCTACGCCACCGGCAGGTCGGAGGAGATCCTCGGCGAGGTGCTGAAGGGGCGGCGGGACGAGGTGGTGATCGCCACCAAGTTCGGCTCCGACATGAAGGGCTCGAACGGCCCCGACTTCGGCGCCCGCGCCTCGCGCCGCTACGTCGTCCGGGCGGTCGAGGCCTCCCTGCGGCGGCTCGGCACCGACTGGATCGACCTCTACCAGCTGCACCGCCCCGACAAGATCACCCCCCTCGAGGAGACCCTCGCCGCCCTCGACGACCTCGTCCACGCGGGCAAGGTCCGCTACGCCGGCAGCTCCAACCTCGCCGCCTGGCAGGTGGCCGAGGCCGACTGGGTGTCGCGCCGTGCCGGGCTGACCCGCTTCGTCTCGGCGCAGAACCACTACTCCCTGCTCGAGCGGACCGCCGAGCGGGAGCTCGTCCCGGCATGCGAGGCGCACGGCGTCTCGCTGATCCCGTACTTCCCGCTGGCGAACGGGCTGCTCACGGGCAAGTGGCGGCGCGGCGCCCCGGCGCCCGAGAAGAGCCGGCTGTCCGGGCGTGAGGCCCCGAGCGACGCCACCTTCGACGTCATCGAGGGGATCGCCGCCCTCGCCGAGCGGGCCGGCATCACGATGACCGAGCTGGCCCTCGCCGGCCTCGCCGCCCAGCCGGGCGTCGGCAGCGTCATCGCAGGTGCGACGCGCCCCGAGCAGGTCCGCCAGAACGCCGCTGCCGGCGAGCTCGACCTCTCCGCCGAGGTGCTCGCCGCCCTCGACGAGGTCGCCCCCGCCGGGCGCTGAGGCCGCCCTCAGACCGGCTCGAGCACGCCCGGGTTGAGCAGCCGGCCGGGGTCGAGGGCCGCCTTCACCCGTCGCATCACCTCGAGCTCGGCCCCGCTGCGGGCGAGCCGGAGCCACGGGGCCTTGGCGACGCCGACGCCGTGCTCGGCGGAGATGGACCCGCCGAGCTCGGCGACGAGGCGGAGCACGGCGTCGTCGACGGCGTCGTCCTCCGGCGGGGGTCCGAGGACGTTCACGTGCAGGTTGCCCTCGGCCACGTGCCCGAAGACGACGAGCCGGGCGCCGGGCGCCGTCTTCGCCACCGCGTCGGGGAGCCGGGCGACAAGCGCCGGCAGTCGACCCGGGCGCACCGAGACGTCGAGCTTGTGGGGGATCCCGAGGCGCGAGATGGCCTCGGTGTGCCGCTCCCGGTAGGCCCACAGCCTGGCCCGGCCGGCTGCGTCGGCGGCGACGGCGGCCTCGAGCACCCGCCGGTCGGCGAGCGCCCGGGCGAGCTCGTCGGTCGGGTCGTGGTCCGCCGCTGCCTCGAGGGTGAGCCAGGCTCTCGCGCTGCCGGCGGCCGGGGGCGCCGCCAGCCCGGCCGACTCGCAGACGAGCGACATGCCGGGGGCGAGGGTCAGCTCGGCCGCTTCGAGCGACGCCAGCCGGCGGAGCGGGCCGGTCACGAGGTCGACGGCGCTCGACACCTCGTCGACGGCCACGAGGGCAGCCACCCGGTGGACCGGCGTCGCCTCGAGGCGGACCGTGACGCGGGTGACGACCGCCAGCGTCCCCTCGCTCCCGGCCAAAAGGGCGCCGAGGTCCCAGCCGACACTGTCCTTCGTGAGGCCGCTCAGGCGGGCGGCGACGGTCCCGTCGGCGAGCACGGCCTCGACCCCGGCGAGGCGGGCCCGCATCGGCCCGTGGCGGACGACGTGCAGCCCTCCGGCGTTCGTCGCCACCATCCCGCCGAGGGTGGCGCTCTCCCGGGCGGCGAGGTCGATCCCGGGGTGCAGGCCGGCCGTCTGCGCCGCTTCTGCCGCCTGGGCGAGGGTGGTCCCCGCCCCCGCCGAGAGCAGGTGGGAGGAGGGGTCGAGCTCGAAGAGCTGCGAGAGGCGGCGGGTCGAGAGCACGAGCTGGGGACGGCCGCCGGCGAGGCCTGGGCGGGGGACCGAGCCGCCGACGAGCCCGGTGTTGCCGCCCTGGGGGATGACCGCCGCCCCGTGGCGGGCCGCCACCTCGAGCACGCCGGCCACCTCGGCCGTGTCCGCCGGCCGGAGGACGGCGACGGCGGTGCCGGCGAAGCGCCCCGTCCAGTCGGTGGTGTAGGAGGCGAGGAGGTCCTCTCCGGTGAGGACGTGGGCCGGCCCGACGACCTCCCGCAGGTCGCCGAGCAGCTGCACGGAGGTGGACCGGGGCGCGCTCACCCCTCGCCGGCCGGCAGCTCGACCGTGCCCTCGCCGATCACCCGGACGGCACCGGCGACGGCCACCCTCGCGCCGACGATCCGGCCGTAGAGCCGGCTCGGCGAGGCGATCTCCTCGCCCTGGGAGATGGCGATGGCCCGCGTCCCGAGCCGGTCGCTGGCGTACGCCGTGAGCGGGCCGGCCGCCGAGCCCGTGGCGGCGTCCTCGCCGCCTGCCACCTTCCCG
>JAKACF010000050.1 GCA_021821585.1 Actinomycetes bacterium | reverse complement strand
TCCCTAGATCGATGCGCATCGATGCATGACGATGCCGATCGACACGCGTGGAGCGACGTCGCCGGCATCGGGATGCTCGAGCGTCGAGGGGAACCGTCCTAGGTCGGTCCCGTCCCGCCGCTCTCGGCGAGGCGATCGGCTTGTCGGGTCTCCCTGGTCCGGGCCTCACCCACGGCGTCGCCGCCCAGTCCGCCAGCGGAGCTCACACCTCCGCGGCGGTCACCCTGTGACCGCCGCGATCCGGCGCTCGCGACGGGATCTCACGCCAACGAGCGGCTCCCGATCGGCATCGGGGCGCGCCGAGAGAGTGTGGCACGCTCGCCGGCCGGGCCTCCTACGTCCTCTCGCGCACGGCTGTTAGCGGTACGAGCCGTGAGGTGCCACACGCAGGGTCCGGTGCTGGACTGCGTCATGCCCGTAGATCATCATGGCGTCGTGCTGGCTGGCGAGCTCGCGCAGCATGTGGCCGCTTCGTCGAGCGGCCGACGGATCTGCCTGGCCGTCCCAGCTGTCGTGATCGAAGTTGTCCTGGCAGTAGACCGCGTCTCCGCAGAGAACCACTGTGCCGGTCTTCTCGAGCTGGAGGACGACCGATTGGTGCCCGACGCAGTGCCCGGGCGTCGGCAGCACGTCGAGGCCGTCGAACAGGCCCGCTCGCCCGTCGACGAGCTCGTAGCGGAGACCCGGCAGGTTCCAGTACTGGTTGGGGAAGCTCGGGTTGTCCTTGGCGTGCTCGTACTGGTCCCGCTGAACGAAGAAGGTCGCCCTCGAGAGGAGGTCGTTGTTCCCCGCATGGTCGAAGTGGAGATGGGTGTTGATCACGAAGTCGACATCGCGGGGGTCGACCTCCAGCTGAGCCAGCCGGTAGAGCAGGCTGTCCTCGGGGCTCATCACCGGGATCAGCGCATCGGCCGCCTCTGTCCCGCGCCAGGTCAGCTCGGGGTCCTCGACGTGCAGGCGGCTCATCCCGGTGTCCACGAGCACCAGGCGGTCGTCGTCCATCCGAATGAGGAAGGCGTTGACCGGGAGGTGGACGCGATGCCCGTCTCGAACTCCCGGTGCCACGACGTCGTAGTCGCAGCAGCAGTCTCCGAGTGGCAGGACGAACAGTTCCATCTCGCTCCCTTCGCTCGACACGATAGGCGGCCATCTCGATCTCGCACTGGCCTCCTCGGCCCCCGTACAGGCGACAGCTGGGAGAGAGGCAGAAGGTCCCGGCGGGGTCGGTGCTGAGCCTCGACGAACAGGAGAGCGCTCCGGAACACGGCGACCCTGGAGCAGTCGGCCCCGATCCAGCCTGGCGGGACCGTCGCGGGTCAGGAACCGAGCATGGTGGACCCGGTCGCCGCCGCCACGAGCCGCCCCTTGTGGTGGACCTCGGCGGAGGCAACCATGATCCTTCCCCGGTTGAAGATCCGCCCGTGAGCGGTCACGTCGGTGTCGTCGGGAGGAACGGGACGGAGGAAGTTCACCTTCACGTCGAGAGCCCTGAAGACGTGGCCCGAGCGGGCGGCGGCCTGTCCGGCAGCCGCTGTTGCTGACTTCGCGAGCAAGGCGATCGTCCCGCCGCTCACGTTCCCGAACTCGTTCGCGAGCCACCCGCCCGCACGCATGGCGAAGACGACCCCCTCTCGGGACGCCTCGACGAGGCGGATGCCGAGCAGCCGGTCGATCGGGGGCGCGCCCCTGAGGCCGTTCGCCGTCTCGACGAGAGCCCCCGGCCCGCTCGGGACCGGCTCGCCTGGGGCGAGCCAGTCGAGCGGGCGCTGCCAGGGATCGGGCGTGGACCAGTCCGGTTCCGGCGGCGGAGGAGCGAGGGCCCCGAAGACGCTCGGGTCGAACGGCGGCTGCATGAACACCCGGGAGGTGCCGAACCCGAGCAGCTCCCCGGTCGGGCCGCGCACCTCGCCTGTCGCCAGGCCGTGACGTTCGTCGACGTGGACGACGGTCGCCGTCGAGACGAGCTCGCCTCCCGGCGAGGGCATGTCGGCGAGGAAGGTCATCGACAGCTCCGCGGTGACAAAGAGCCTCCCCGGGCCGAGCGCGGAGACGACGGCCCCGGTCATCGAGGAGTCGCCGAGCAGCGTGAGCACGCCGGGATGGAGGGTGCCCTTCGGGCCCATGAGCCACTCGCTGATCGGCATCGTGAAGGTCACCGAACCCTCGCTCACCTCGACGAGCCGCCGACCGGTCAGACGAGCGTTGGGAGGTTGCGTCACCAGCCCGTCGCGCAGCGCCCGGACCTGGTCGACCCCGGGCAGTGACAGGATGGCGGGGTTCGCCGGCGCGCCGCGGACGGTCTCGTCGAGGTGTGAGGTGACAACGTCCGCCATCAGGAACGCCTCCTTGCTCGTGCGTGCACGGTGGCCCGCTCCCGCCTTGCATGACGCCGGCCCGTCGCAGCGACCATACCTGCACCCGCCGGCGGCCTTGCGGTCACTCGGCCGGTTGCTCATTCATCGAGCAGCTGGGTGTGGCCCGTCGTGGCCGGCCTGTCGCCGAGCTCCCCGTCGAGGACCAGCACCTCGGGGGAGAGCACCCGGCCGGTCTCGAGGATCTCGAGGGGCTCTGTCTCCCAGATCCCGGCAAGCAGGTGGAGCCGGCGGAGCCGACGAGGCGCCCACCAGTTCGCCCGTCCGGCGAGATGCATGAGAGCGGGTACGAGCACGGTGCGGACGACGAGTGCGTCGAGGATCACCGCACCCGCCAGGCTGAGACCGATCGCCTTCACCGTAACGAGCCCGCCTGCGAGGAAGGCGAGGAAGGTCACCGCCATCGTGGCGGCCGCAGCGGTGACGATGCGGCCGGTGCGCTGGAGTCCCCGGGCGACGGCCTCGTCGTTGTCCGCGCCGAGGTCGTGCTCCTCCTTGATCCGAGCGATGAGGAACATCTCGTAGTCCATCGAGAGTCCGAAGACGACGCCGAAGGTCAGCACGAGTACGGAGACGTCGATGGTCCCCGAGCCGGTGAAGCCGAGCAGCGACTGGAGGTGTCCGCTCTGGAAGACCCAGATGGTGACACCGAAGCTCGCTACGAGGCTGAGGAGGTTGAGCACCACCGCTTTGAGTGGGATGAGGATGCTCCCGGCGAGGAGGAAGAGCACGAGAAGGCAGGCGACGGCCGCGACGATCCAGACGAGCGGCAGGTAGGTCGTGAGCGAGCTCTGCGTATCGAGGAGGACCGCCGCCGGTCCCCCGACCTCGACGGGCACGGGCGCGTGAACCTGGCGGAGGTCCTGGGCGACCGCGGCAGCACCCGGAGAGCTCGCCGGCACGGAGAAGTAGACCGCGAGATAGCTCGTCCCCCGCTGTGCGTAGCGGCCGGGAGGCGTCCCGGCGGTGCGGTTGCCGTGGCGGTAGACCCCTGACGGCCCGGCGACGCCCGCGACGCGCTGGACCATCGAGAGCCGGGCAGCGTAGTCCGCGAGCCCTCCCGGGTGGGGATGTTCTCCCGGTGGGACCACCACGACGGCCTCCGGCTGAAGGAGGGGAAAGGTCCTCTCGAGCGAGAGCGTGCTCGTCCGCACCGGGTTGCCCGGCGGGAGCAGATCGGGGGAGTCCACCCCCATGTGGACGCCGAGCGCCGGCCACCCGAGGACGACGAGCAGGATCCCGACGCCGGCGAAGATCGGTATCGCCCGTCGGAAGGTCCACTTGGCCCGCCGGTAGAAGTATCCGGTCGTCGGGTCGACGCTGACGAGGGGGTGGCTGCGGCGCAGGCGCCCCGCCTCCAGTCGAGGCCCGAGCACGACGAGGAGGGCCGGGAGGACGACGAGGGCGGCGGCCGCCGAGATGACCACGGTCGCCACCCCGGCGTAGGCGAAGGAACGGAAGGCGGGCATCGGGAGGATGGCGAGGGCGGCCATCGAGACCGCAACGGTGGCGGCGCTGAGGACGATGGTCCGCCCTGCGGTGCGCATCGTGCGGGCGAGCGCCCGCTCGGGAGTTCGTCCTCCGGCCAGCTCCTCCCGGTAGCGGAAGACGAACAGGAGCGCGTAGTCGACAGCGATGCCGAGCCCGAGACCCGACGCCACGTTCGAGGCATAGGTCGAGACGGTGGTGACCTCGGCGATGAGGTGGAGGGCGGCCAGCGCGCCGACGACCCCGAAGGCGGCGATGGCGAGCGGCATCAGCGAGGCGACGAGACCGCCGAAGGCGATGCCGAGCAGCAGCGCCGTGAGCGGAACGGCGATGAGTTGGGTGCGGGCGAGGTCGTGCTCAGACTGGGAGACCACGCCGGCCAAGTAGGGACCCTCGCCCGTGAGCACCGCGCCGGCGGCGCTGCTGTGGAGACGGAGCTCGCCCGCCAGGCGGGTCGACTCCTTCTCCACCTCCGACCCGTCGCCGGTGAGGAAGCCGACGACGAGCGCTTCATGGCGATCGGCGGTCGCGAGGAGGGCGCCTCCCGGCGCCCAGTAGGAGGTCGCAGCGCGGATGCCGTCGGCGCTCGAGAGCTCGGCCGTGAGCCGACGGCCGAAGACGGCCACCGCCGGGCTGTCCACGGTGTGGCCGTGCGTGGCCGTCACTGCGATGACGACGTTCGGCTCTGCCAGAGGGAACCGCTTGGCGAGGACGGCCGCCGCCCTGCTCGACGGCCAGCTCGGCACCGTGAAGGCGCGCGGCGCCAGCAGCGCCGAGGCGCCGAGCGCCAGGTATCCGGCGAGGAGGAGAACGAGTAGCGACCCGCCGAGGATGGCGCGGGGCCGGCGGAGGACCTGTCCCGACAGCCACTCCACCAGACTCCCCTCCTCACTCGCCGGGCGTCAGCCGTGCTGTCCGCAGGCCCCTCCTGTCAGCCGCCCGGGTCGCTACACTACGCCCGCCTCGCCGGGCGCTCGGATGAGCGAGGCGGCAGGACGGGGAGAGGAGACGCGACGGTGAGCGACGACCTGCGCAAGATCCTCGGGCGCGTGCCGCTCTTCGCCGCCTGCACCGCGTCGGACCTGCGGCTGCTCGCACGCCACGTCACCCTTGTCGAGGTCGCCGAGGGAACCGAATTCATCAGGAAGGGCGAGGAGGCGGACGCCGTCTACGTCGTGCTGCGCGGCCGCGCCGAGGTCATCTCCGACGAGCGACGCCTCGACGTCATCGGGCCGGGCGACCACGTCGGGGAGCTCGCCCTTCTCGATCCTGCTCCCCGTGACGCGACGGTGAGGGCGCTCGAGCCGGTCGTCGTCGGCGTCCTGCCCGCAGCGCCGTTCCGCGCCCTCGTGCGGGAGACCGACGGTCTCGCCGAACGTCTGCTCGCCGCGCTCGCCCGCCGGCTGCGGGCAGCAGACCTCGCTCGCTGAGCCGAGCGCCGGCTGGTCCTCTCCGACACCCCCTCCACTGTCCGGGGGAAAGCCCCCTCCAGCGTCGGGGGAAAGCGGTCATTGCGTTCGACGCCTGCACTGGCTACATTCCGGCCGACAGTTCCAGGGGGTTGGGTCTGTCGCTCGGCCGTACCTCGCGGTCGACGACACAGCGGGCGAGGAGACGAGGTTGACAGCGAGACGGTCGACGGATGGTCGGTCGCGCGCACCACGGCGCGCCGCTCGGGCATGGGTCCTTGGAGCGGGAGTGCTCCTCGCGACGGTGAGTCAGGGACTCGTCGCCGCGACACCGCAGATGGCGCTCGCCAGCGCCGCGAACACCGCCCCCAACCCGCCGGATCTCTTCGTCGGCTACGCCCCGCTCGTGACCGGCACGTCCGTCGGCGCCGACACCGTGCAGTCCTTCGACACGGCCGGGTTGGCCTCCCTCGGGTCGGCGCAGGTCGGCGACCAGCCCGTCGCCGAGGCCGTCTCTCCTGACGGCGGCACGCTCTATGTCCTCAACCAGTCGACCGACAACCTGACGCCGGTCGACACGCTGTCGAGCCCGCCCCAGAGCGAGACGGCGATCCCGCTCCCCTCGGGCTACGCGCCCCAGGCGCTCGCCATCACGCCGGACGGGAGCGACGCCTATGTCATCGCCACCTCCGCCAATTCCGGCGGCTCGGTCGCCCCCGAGCTGTGGGAGGTGGGCCTCGTCGGGACCGCCCGAGGCACGATCGCCCGCAGCATCACGCTCCCGAGCTCCAGCTCGCCCGCCGGCATCGCCCTCACGCCGGACGGGACCGAGGCGCTCATCACCAACTACACCGGCGGCTCGGTCATCCCGGTCGACCTGTCCAAGGGCCTGGTGGGGACACAGATCCCGGTGGGCCTGGCGGCGGCGAGCGGCCCGATGGGCATCGCCGTCAGCCCGAACGGTGCCGACGCCTTCGTCGCCAACAGCCAGGACGGCTCCCTGTCGGCCATCAACCTCGCCACGAACAAGGTCACCTCCGTCCCGCTCGAGACCGACTACGCGCCGGTCTCGGTGGCAGTGAGCCCCGACGGCTCGACGGTCTGGGCGAGCGAAGATCCCCAGAGCGGCACGGGCGCAGGCTTCGCCGTGCCGGTCACGACGGCGTCGCTCACGGTCGGCTCCCCGATCGGCATCGGCCAGAACCCCGCCGGGATCGCCATCTCGCCGGACGGCGCCACCGTCTACGTGGCCAACGAGACGAGCACCGCCGGAGGAGTCGGAGGGACGAGCGAAGGCAGCGTCTCGGTCGTCAGCACCGCCAGCGACTCCGTCACCCAGACCCTCGTGACGAACCCGGACCCGGCCATCGTCCTCGTCACCCCGGACGAGGCGCCGGTCGCCTCCTTCACCGTCTCGGCCTCGCCAGCCGGCCAGTACACGAGCTTCGACGCGTCGGCCTCCTACTCCCTCACGAGCGGCGGGCTGCACTACACCTGGAACTTCGGAGACGGGTCGACGCCGATCACCACGACCTCACCGCTGACCAAGCACATCTATCTGCTCCCCGGGAGCTACACGGCCACGCTCAGCGTGACCGACGCCTCCGGCACGTCCACGCAGGTGATCTACACGGGTCAGTACGTCCTCAACAACGGCGGGCCCTCCGCCGGGGCGAGCTCGACCGTGACGGTGCCAGGGGCCACCGCCAACCGGCCGCCGATCGCCTACGTCGCCGACTCGACGACCAACCAGGTGACGCCGATCCTCGCGAACCCGCTGCAGGCGGGTGCCCCGAACGACGCCGGGGCGCCGATCCCGGTCGGCACGCATCCCGACGCCATCGCCATCACGCCGAACGGCAGGACCGCCTACGTGGTGAACTTCGGCTCGGACAACGTCACGCCCGTCGACGTTGCGACGGACACGGCAGCTCCGGCGGGCAGCTGGATCCCGGTCGGGAGCGAGCCGGACGCCATCGCCATCTCGCCCGACGGCAGCTACGCCTACGTCGCCAACTCCGGCGACGGCACGATCGACAAGATCGCCCTCGCGACGGGCCAGGTCGTCGACACCATCTCGGTCGGCGGCTCCCCCACGGGCATCGCCATCTCGCCCGACGGCACGACCGCCTACGTCACCGACAACGGCAACGGGTTCGACACCGTCATCCCGATCGACCTCGCCAACGACCAGCCGGGCGGGCAGATCCCGGCAGGCACGGACCCGGTCGCCATCGCCATCACGCCCGACGGCGCCACGGCCTATGTCGTCGACGCCGGCTCGCCCACCGTGGCCGGCGCCGTCACACCGATCGATCTCACGACGACGCCGCCCACCCCCGGGGCGCAGATCGCGGTCGGCAACCACCCGAGCGCCATCGCCATCAGCCCGGCCGGCGACTACGCCTATGTGACGAACTACTCCGACGGCACGCTCTCCCAGATCACGCTCTCGAGCGGAGCCACCGCCACCCTTCCCGCCGGCACGCACCCGGCAGGGATCACGGTCGTCCCGAGCGGCGGCGCGGTCTACGTGGCCAACGAGACCTCGCCGGGAGTGGCGTCCGAGCTCGCCGTGCCCGCGGCTGCCGCTTCACCGGCCTCGATCGCCGTCGGGGGTGGGCCTGACGCCATCGCCGTGACGCCCGACGAGGCGCCCGTCGCAGCGCTCTCGGTCGTGCCGGGCGCGGCCACCCAGCCGACGACGTTCAACGCCTCCCAGACGACGTTCCCGTCCTCGGGACCGGCGAGCTACACCTGGGACTTCGGCGACGGCAGCTCGCCGGTCGTCACGACCACGCCCACCACGTCCCACGTCTACGCGGAGGGGGGCAGCTACACCGCCACCGTCACCGTCACCGACGTGGACGGGACCTCGACCTCCCAGGCATTCACCGGTCAGACCGTGACGCTCAACGGCGGGCCATCCGCCATGGCCTCCCAGAGCGTCGACGTCCCCTATCTCCTCCCGACGGTGAGCGGCGTCGTCCCGACCTCGGGCCAGTACGACCAGCCGACGAGCCTCATCGTCACGGGTAGCAACCTCTTCGGCGTGACGGCGGTCCACGTCGGCACGGCGAACATCACCGGCTTCGTGGTCAACAAGGCGGGGACCGAGATCAGCGGGATCCTCGCCCCGGCGGTGGCGAAGCCGGAGAGCGTCGACGTCACCGTGACGAACCCGGCCGGCACGAGCGCCATCACGCCGGCGGACGTCTTCACCTACCTGCCCACCACGAGCCCCTCCTCGGGAGCTCCGACCATCACCTCGCTCTCCACCCAGAGCGGCCCGGTCGCCGGCGGAACGGGGGTCACCATCGTGGGGACGAACCTGTCGGGCGCGACCGCGGTCGACTTCGGCTCGCTCCCCGCCTCGAGCTTCACGGTGAACAGCACCGGGACTCAGATCACCGTGGTCAGCCCGGCAGCGCCGAACGCCGAGAGCGTCGACGTCTCGGTCACCACCCCCGGCGGCACGAGCCAGGTGAGTGCCGCTGACGTGTTCACCTACGTGGCACCGGCGAGCCCTCCGGCGGTTCCCACCCTCACCTCGCTCAGCCCGACCTCCGGCCCGACCTCAGGGCTCACGAGCGTCACCCTCACGGGAACGAACCTCGGCAACGCCCTCGCGGTCGACTTCGGCAGCAGTCCGGCGGTCTCGTTCGTCACCAATTCGCCGACCTCGATCACGGCCGTCTCGCCGGCCGTCGCCAGCGCCGGCACCGTCGACGTCACCGTCGTGACCGCCGTCGGCACGAGCGCGGTCGGCCCGTCGGACGCCTTCACCTACGAGAGCGGCACCACCTCCTCGGGGCCGGTGGTGACGAGCGTCACCCCGTCGACGGGGCCCGTGAGCGGAGGGAACACCGTCATCATCGACGGCTCCAACTTCGCCGGGCTCGCAGCCTCGGCCGTGACCTTCGGGACGGCCCCGGCTCAGTTCTCCGTCAACAGCGCCAAGACGCAGATCACCGCGACGGCACCCGCGACGGCGAGCGCCGGCACCGTCGACGTGGTGGTGACGAATTCGCTCGGATCGAGCACCGTGACGCCGGCGGACGCCTACACCTACCTTCCCGACTCGAGCTTCACTCCGACGGTGACGTCGGTCTCGCCCGACTCGGGGCCCCTCTCGGGTGGCACACCGGTCACCTTGACCGGTACGGGACTCGCCTCGGTCACCAAGGTCTTCTTCGGCGCGACGGCGGTCACGACCTTCACCCAGCCGGGAACCGGCAGCACGATCGACGTCACTGCCCCGCCGGCGGCCACCGCCGGGACGGTGAGCGTCACCGTCTCGGGACCCTACGGCACGAGCCCGGTCGCCACGACGGACGCCTACACCTACCTGCCGGCCAGCCCACCGACCACCGGCCCCCAGGTGAGCGCCGTCTCACCCGCCAGCGGGCCGGTCGGCGGTGGGACCGGGGTGACCATCAGCGGAACAGGGCTCAGCGGCGCCTCGGCCGTCGACTTCGGAGGTGTGCCGGCCTCCAGCTACTCGGTGAACTCCGCCGGCACGGCCGTGACGGCCGTCTCGCCCGGCGTGGCGAATCCCGGAAGCATCGACGTCACGGTGACTGCGGGCGGCGCCACCTCTCCGGTCTCCACGAACGACGTCTTCACCTATCTGAAGTCGTCGACCGGGTCGCCCCCGCCACCTCCGGCGGTCTCGGCGGTGACGCCGGCGACCGGCCCGACGACCGGCGGAACGCTCGTCACGGTCTCGGGCTCCGATCTGACAGGTGCGACCTCGGTGCACTTCGGCGGCGTGGCGGGCACCGACCTCTCGGTCAGCGCGTCGGGAACCTCGCTCACGGTGAAGACCCCGGCCGTGCTCTACTCCGGACCGGTTCCGGTGACCGTCACCACGCCGAGCGGAACGAGCTCGGCCAGCTCGGCGCCGCAATTCAGCTACGTCGCACCGGCGTCGCAGTACCACCCGCTGGCGCCGCTCCGGGTGCTCGACACGCGGCGTCCGGGGGAGGGCGGCCCCTTCGGGGCCGGGGTCACCCGCTCGCTCGCCCTGGCCGGCCGCGACGGCGTGCCGACGGGCGCGACGGCGGTCGAGGTGAACCTCACGGTGACCAAGCCGACCGCCCACACCTCGTTGACGGCCTTCCCGACCGGCGACCCCCGGCCCGCCGCGGCCACCATGTCGGCGGCCAAGGGCGAGACGGTGGCGCACCTCGCCGAGGTGCCACTCGGGGCGGGCGGGAGCATCTCGATCGCCAACGCCTCCGGCTCGGTCGAGGTCGTGGTCGACCTTGAGGGTTACTACACAGCAGGCTCCGGCGCCGGCGGACGACTCGTCACGCTGCGGCCGAGGCAGGTCGTGAACTCCGCCGCCACGGGCGGCGGAGGCCCGGTGCGCAAGGGAGCCTCCCGCGCGGTCACCCTCACCGGGCGCGGCGGGGTCCCGAGCTCTGGCGTGGCGGCCGTCGTGTTCAACCTGACGGCGACGAAGACGACCGCCAACTCCTGGTTCGAGGTCTACCCGACGGGGGCGAGGCGGGTCCTCGCCAGCAACCTCAACTGGGCGAAGGGGACGTCGATGACGAACCTTGTCGTCGCCAAGCTCGGGCGCAAGGGATCGGTCGAGATCTACAACCACGAGGGCTCGGCCGACTTCACGATCGACGTCGTCGGCTACATCACGACGACGGCGGACAAGCTGCAGGGGACCGTCAACACGCCGCTCGTGCCGGTGATGCTCGCCGGCTCCTCGACCAGCGCCTCCCTGCATCTCGGTCCGGGGCAGACGGCCGGCCTCAAGGTGGCCGGCGTCGAGGGCATCCCGGCTGACGCACGGGCCGTGGTGCTCGACGTCTCCACCTTCTCGGCCACGGCGAACTCCTCGCTGGCCCTCTTCCCGGCCGGCGGTCTGCGACCGCTCGCCCCCGACCTCAGCTGGCGGCGAGGAACCGCCCGCTCCAACCTCGTGGTGGTCGCCGTCGGCAGGGGAGGAGTCGTCGACATCTCCAACCGCTTCGGCAAGGTCGGCGTGAGCGTCTCGATCGAAGGCTTCTGCCAGTCATGAGGCGCTTCCGCCGCCTCGGCCGGCTGCTCGGGGCCACGCTTGCCGGGATCACCGCCACCGGGGCGGGCGTCGCGGCCGGCGCCTCCCCCGCAGGGGCGACGAGCCAGGCTTCGAACGTCAACGTGTCGGTGATGTCACCAGGCCAGGACCAGAGCCTGCTCAGCAGCTACACGCAGTGCGGGACGGCCGTCAAGGGGAATTCGGCGGGGTATTACTCGTTCCCGTCGAAGAACAGCTCCGTCGACAACGGGCTGCAGACCGATATCGGCAACGACCAGGGCATGCTGAAGATCACCTTCTCCCTGCCCGCCTCGGTCAACAGCGGGACCGTCGATCTCAGCGCGCCGAACCCCCCGCGACCGAGCGGTGTGCCCCTCAACGCTCCGTGGGGAACGGTCTTTCCCTCCGCCTCGCAGGTGAACGCGGGGGCGGCGGCGCTCTACGGCTGCACCGTGCCGTCGGGCCAGGTCTACACGACCTACTACTACGCCGTCTCGATCGTGGTCGGAACTACCACGTACACCATTCTCCCCGGCTACGTCACCCAGAGTGCGACCGCACCGAACCAGGTCGCCATCCCGTTCAGCTTCCCCGCCGGCACCTCGAGCGCGAACGTGACCGTGTACGTGGCGAACGTCGTCAACCCGACCGAGGGGACCTACAACGGCGTCCAGTACACGGTAGGCGTCCAAGGGAGCACCCAGGTGCCCGCCCCGGCGTCCAACTCGGTCAGCTTCGCCAACACCACACCGGACCCCTACACCTCTCAGCTGTCGTCGTCGCTCACGCCGGAGAGCCCCTACCTGACGGCGACGAACGTCCCCTCGGACGGCGCCGTCCTCACGGCCACCATCTACGACGCCTTCTACAACCCCGTCGCCGGCCAGTCGGTCTACATCGGCGTCGAGAGCGGCCAGGGAGCCGAGACCTCGCCGATCGGCGCCACCTCCGGAGGGACCGGCGAGCCGCTGACCGGCTCCAACGGCGAGGCCCAGTACTACGCCTACGGCACCACTGCGAGCACGACACCGGACCTCTTCTTCGCCCAGGACACGAGCGCGGGGATGTTCCTCTACGTACCGCCGCCTCCGTCGACGACGCTGAAGACGGTCGCCATCACGATCGTGGCGGCCGATCCGAGCCCGCCGTCGGTGCAGGGCTCCGGCTCGTCGGTCTCGGTTACCGGCGGCGGTTACGTCAACCAGCAGGAGACGACGGTGACGGCGAACGGCAGCACGGCCGCCACCGTCACGATCACGCTGCAGGACCAGTTCGGCAACGCGGTCACCAACCAGGCCATCGACCTGCAGCCCATCCAGCCGTCGCCTCCGGCGCCTTCGGAGGACTTCAAGGGCGTCGTCATCACCCCCGGGGAACCGCCCGCTCCCGGCTCCCTGTGCGACCAGGGGCCGTCGTCGCAGATACCCGGCGTCAGCTGCACGGACGGGAGCGGGACGA
The DNA here is from genome assembly GCA_021821585.1 of Actinomycetes bacterium. Lineage (GTDB taxonomy): Bacteria > Actinomycetota > Acidimicrobiia > Acidimicrobiales > Bog-793 > JAKACF01. The sequence continues at coordinate 248 of JAKACF010000050.1, read as the reverse complement.
CGACCTTCACCATCACCGACACCCACGCCCAGGTCGTCGCCTTCCAGATCACCGACCTCACCGACGGCTTCACCATGCCGACCCTCTACTCCGGCGACAACGTCAACATCCCCGTCGTCGAATTCCTCCCCGGGCCGACCTCGGCCGCGACGAGCTCGGTGAGCGTCGACTTCGGCCAGTCCGCCACGGTGCTCGCCAACGGGACCGCACAGGCGACCGTCCAGGTCACCCTGCTCGACGCCGAGGGG
>JAKACF010000049.1 GCA_021821585.1 Actinomycetes bacterium | reverse complement strand
GCGACTCCATCGCCGACCTCGTCTGCCACGACAAGGCCGGCGAGCGCATCCTCGAGAGCCTCGTCCGCTCCGCCGAGGCCCGCCTTCGCGACGAGGGCATCCGCGGGGTGGTCTACCTGTTCAAGAACAACACCGACTCGGCCGGCAACTCCTACGGCTGCCACGAGAACTACCTGACGAGCCGGCGGGACGACTTCTCCCACTACGCCCAGGTGCTCATCCCGTTCTTCGTCTCCCGTCAGATCTACTCGGGAGCCGGCAAGATCCTCCAGACCGCCAGGGGGGCGATGTTCTGCCTCTCCCAGCGGGCCGAGCACATCTGGGAGGGCGTCTCCTCGGCCACGACGCGCAGCCGTCCCATCATCAACACCCGTGACGAGCCGCACGCGGACGCCGAGCGCTTCCGGCGCCTGCACGTCATCGTCGGCGACTCGAACATGAGCGAGTACGCCACCTTCTTGAAGGTCGGGGCGACGAGCATCCTGCTCCGGATGCTGGAGGAGCCCGGGGTGGTGCTGCGCGACCTCACCTTGGAGGACCCGATCCGGGCGATCAGGGAGATCAGCCACGACCTCACCTGCCGCCGCCCGGTCCGGCTGGCCAACGGTCGGGAGGCGAGCGCGCTCGACATCCAGAAGGAGTACCTCGGCCGAGCCATCCGCTACGACGAGCAGCGCGGGCTGCCGCCGCTCGAGCACCGGGCCCTCGAGATGTGGCAGCACTGCGTCGAGGGGATCGAGAAGGACCCCTTCAGCCTCGACCGGGAGGTCGACTGGGTCATCAAGCACCGCATCGTCGAGGCCTTCCGCGAGCGCCACCAGCTGCCGCTCGGCCACCCGAGGGTGGCACTGCTCGACCTGCAGTACCACGACGTCGACCGCCGGCGGGGCGTCTTCTACCTGATGCAGGCCAAGGGCAGGGTGGAGCGGATCACCGACGACGACACCATCGACCGGGCGATGGAGCACCCGCCCGAGACGACGAGGGCCCGCCTGCGCGGGGAGTTCATCCGGCGGGCCAAGGAGCGCCGCAGGGACTTCACGGTCGACTGGGTCCACCTGAAGCTGAACGACCAGACCCAGCGGACGGTGCTCTTGAAGGATCCCTTCCGCTCGCACGACGAGAGGGTGGAGCGCCTGATCGAGGCGATCTGAGCGTTCCGAGCAGGCCTCCGCGTCTCGGTACACTGGCGAGGTGGGCGGCCTCGATCCCGCCAAGCTGCTGGTCATCCTCGTCTTGGCACTCGTGATCCTCGGCCCGGAGCGGCTCCCGAAGGCCGCTCGCCAGGTCGGGGCCTTCTGGCGCGACCTGACGGCCTTCCGCCAGCGGCTCGAGGAGGAGGTGCGAAGCGCCATCCCCGACGTCGACCTGCCCGACATCCCCGTCATCCCGCGGACCGGGCTCACGGGCTACCTGACCGGCATGATGCGCGACTCCGACCGGCGCCAGCCGGACGCCGGGAGCGAGGCCACGGCCGACCCGGCGCCCGCCGGTGCGCCCGGGCCGGACCCTGCAGGGGCCGCTGGCGCACCGGCCGCCGGCGTGGTCGCCCCGAACGGCGTGCCGGCCTCCTGGCACTCCAACGGTGCCGAGGCGCCCGGGTACGCGAGCGGCGCCCTGCTCGCCCCGGTCCCGGCGGCGGCCCCCGAGGCGCTCCTCCAGGCGACGGCACGACTCGAGCTCGACGACCCGAGCTGGAACTGACGGGGCCCGAGGTCACATGGCCCGCACGATGAGGCGCCAGAGCGAGGCGCGTCCCTCACCGGACTCGATGACCCTCTTCGAGCACATGGCGGAGCTGCGCCGCCGGCTCGTCGTCGCCATCGTGTGGTTCCTCGGGGGCGGGATCGTCGCCTACCTCGTCTACGACCCGCTGCTGCAGGCGCTCCGCCAGCCCTACTGCTCGGCCCGCGACTCGCTCCACCACACGGCCGCCAGCTGCCCCTTCTACATCACGGCCCCCCTCGAGGGCTTCACCACCCGCCTCAACGTGGCCGCCTACGGCGGCCTCGTCATCGCCCTGCCGGTGATCCTGTACGAGATCTGGCAGTTCGTGACCCCCGGCCTCAAGGCGAACGAGCGCCGCTACGCCCTGCCCTTCGTGCTGTCGACCGTGGTCCTCTTCGCCGCCGGAGCGGTCGTCGCCTACCTCATCTACCCCCACGCCCTCCAGTTCCTGATCGGGTCGTCGGGACCCGACGTGAAGACGATCTTCTCGCCCTCCACCTATCTCTCGCTGCTCGGCGCCCTCATGCTCATCTTCGGGATCGCCTTCGAGTTCCCGGTCGTGCTCGTCGCCTTCGAGCTGGCCGGTGTCGTGACGACGAGGGGCCTCCGGCGCTTCCGGCGCTGGGCGATCATGCTCATCGTGGTCTTCGCGGCGGTCATCACGCCGAGCTCGGACCCCTTCTCCATGCTGGCGCTCGCCATCCCGATGCTGGTCTTCTACGAGGCAGCGATCCTGGTCGGCCGCATGCTCAACAAGTGACGGCCGGCGACCCGGTGCGGGCCTCGTTCGAGGCCGCCCGGCCGTACGCCCTCGATCGGTTCCAGCTCGAGGCCATGGACCTCGTCGACTCCGGGCGGTCCGTGCTCGTCACGGCCCCGACGGGAGCGGGCAAGACGGTGGTCGCCGAGTACGCCGTCCACCGTGCGCTCGCCGAGGGCGTGAGGGCCTTCTACACGACGCCGCTCAAGGCGCTCTCGAACCAGAAGTTCGGCGACCTCGCCCGCAGCTACGGGCTCGATCGGGTCGGGCTGTTCACCGGGGACAATTCCATCAACGGGGGTGCACCTGTCGTCGTCATGACGACCGAGGTGCTCCGCAACATGATCCACGCCGAGCGCCGCTCGCTCGCCTCGCTCGGCTACGTCGTCCTCGACGAGGTGCACTTCCTCGAGGACCCCTACCGGGGCGGCGTCTGGGAGGAGGTGATCCTCGGCGCACCGCCGGAGGTCCGCCTCGTCTGCCTCTCGGCCACCGTGGCCAACGCCGGCGACCTGGCGGCCTGGATCGCCAACGTGCGGGGCGACACGGGCATCGTCCGGGAGGACCGGCGCCCGGTCGTCCTCCACGACCTGTTCGCCATCGGGGACCGCACCTCGGAGCGCATCCACCTGCTTCCGGTCTTCGAGGACGGCAGGCCGAACGCCCGGGCGGTCGAGCTCGACGAGCTCATGGGCCGGCAGGGCCCGAGGACCGCCCGGCCGAGGACGAGGACCCACCAGCGGGGCCGGACCCGGCCGCGCACCTACCGCCCCCGCCGGGCCGAGGTGGTCGAGCGGCTGCGGGAGGCGGAGCTGCTGCCCGCCATCTACTTCATCTTCTCCCGGGCGGGCTGCGACGACGCCGTGCGAGCCTGCCTCGACGAGGGTCTCCGGCTGACCTCGCCGGCGGAGCGCCGCCAGGTCCGGGCCATCCTCGAGGACCACGTCGAGGCGCTCTCGGACGACGACCTCGGCGTCCTCGGCTACGGCCGCTTCCTGTCGGCTCTCGAGGCGGGTGTGGCGCCGCACCATGCCGGCATGGTGCCGCCCTTCAGGGGGGCCGTCGAGGAGTGCTTCTCCAAGGCGCTCGTGAAGGCGGTCTTCGCCACCGAGACCCTGGCGCTCGGGATCAACATGCCGGCCCGCTCGGTCGTGATCGAGGACCTCACCAAGTTCAGCGGCGCCGGTCACGAGGAGCTGACGCCGGGGGAGTACACCCAGCTGACGGGCCGGGCGGGACGCCGGGGCATCGACGAGGTCGGCTACGCCGTCGTCCTCGCCTCGCCCTTCCACACCTTCGACGACGTCGCCCGCCTCGCCGGTGCGCCGGGCAGGGCCCTCACGTCGTCCTTCCGTCCCACCTACAACCTGGCGGTGAGCCTCGTCCGCCGCTTCGATCGCGTCGAGGCCTACCGCATCGTCACCTCCTCGTTCGCCCAGTGGCTGTCCGAAGAGGACCTCGGTGGGCAGCTGACGAACGTCCTTCAGATGCTCGAGTCCCGCGGCTTCGTCCGGGGATGGTCGGTGACGCCCGACGGCGAGCTGCTCGCCGGGCTCTACCACGAGGCGGACCTCCTGATCGCCGAGAGCCTGCGGGCGGGCCTGCTCGACGGCCTCGAGCCCGCCGCCATGGCAGCCGTCGTCTCGTCGTTCTGCTTCGAGGCGCGGCGCGAGCGGGAGGGAGCGCTCGAGCCGCCTCCCGGGACCGTGGGCGAGCGCCTCGAGGCGATCGCCGAACTCTCCGAGGAGCTCTCCGAGGAGGAGCGCTCCCGCCAGCTCCCGGTCACCCGGGGCATCGACGCCGGCTTCGCCGTCCTCGCCCGGGACTGGGCGCGGGGTCGTGAGCTCGGCCGCGTGCTCACGCCCGAGCGGCCCCGGGGGGGCCGCGGCCGGGAGCGCCGGCCGGCCCGTCGCCTCATGACCGGCGGCGACTTCGTCCGCAACATGAAGCAGGTCATCGACCTGCTCCGGCAGATCTCCTCGGTGGCGGCGGTCGACGACACCCGGCGGGCAGCCGACCGGGCGGCCCACCGTCTGCTCCGTGGGGTCGTGGCCGCCTCGTCGCAGGTGAGCCTCGCCGAGACCCTCGAGGCGCCCGAGGAGGCGGGAGAGCCCACGTCAGCGACCATCCACGCCCAGCGCGAGAGCGCCCCGTAATCTCACCTGGGCCATGAGTGCCGTGAGCGGAGAGACCTTCACCGACGAGGAGCGCGAGCTGCTCTCGCGCTATTTCACGAATCTCGACGGGCCCGTCTTCGCACTGGTGAACCTTCCCGAGGTCGTGAAGGGGGCGCTGTTCGCCCGCTACTCCCGCTCGCCGAAGAGCCTGCGCAGGCTCTTCCTCGACGAGTTCGTCGAGGACCTCGACGTCACCGGCGACACGAGCCTCGACGCCACCGTCGGCCTGAAGCGTGCCGAGGCGCTCTACGAGCGGGTCTTCAGCGAGTACGGCGACGACTCGGTCGCCCAGCTCGGCGGCGTCCACCTCGCCTGCGAGCAGTCCTCCAACCTGCTCACCAAGGTCCTCGAGCGGGGGCGGCTCATGTCCTACCTCGAGCAGTCGACCCGCTACATCCCCTACGACACCCGTCTCGACAGCGGCCACTACCGCTACATCCGGGACCCCGCCATCCTCGACTCGTCGCTCGGTGCCCGCTACGTCGGGGAGATGGACCGCATGTTCGACACCTACGGCGAGCTCATGCCGCTCCTGCAGGCCCATGTCAACCGCCGCTCGCCCCGGGCCGAAGGGGTCTCGGCCTTCGCCCACCGCTCGGCGGTCCGCGCCACCTGCCTCGACGCCCTCCGCGGTCTGCTGCCCGCCGGCAGCCTGTCCAACGTCGGGATGTACGGCTCGGGACAGAGCTACGAGCAGCTGCTGCTGCGCATGAGGGCCCACCCGCTGCCGGAGGCCCGGCGCTACGCCGAGCTGATGCTCGAGGAGCTGCGCAAGGTCATCCCGAGCTTCCTCACCCGCCTCGAGCGGGCCGAGCGCGGCGGGGTGTGGGTGGACTACCTGCGGCGCAACGAGGAGGCGACCGAGGCGGTGGTCGAGTCGCTCTGGCCGACCGAGGCGCCGAAGCCCGGCGCCTCGGTCCGGCTCACCGCCTACGACGAGGACGGCGAGGACCGCGTCCTCGCCGCCATCTCCTACGAGCACTCGAACCTGTCCGAGGAGGAGCTGCGGGCGAGGGTGGCCCGGCTGTCGACCGAGGAGCGGCGCCGCCTGTTCGCCGCCTACGTCGGCGATCGCGCCAACCGGCGACACCGCCCCGGCCGCGCCTTCGAGGCGACCTCCTACCGCTTCGACGTCGTCTGCGACTACGGGGCCTTCCGGGACCTCCAGCGCCACCGGTTGCTCTCGATCGAGTGGCAGGAGCTCGGGACGGACCTCGGCTACGAGGTGCCGGAGCTCATCGAGGAGGCCGGGCTGCAGGAGCGCTACGTCGAGCAGCTCGAGCGCTCCCGCTCGTTGCACGACGCCCTCGCCAAGTACTTCCCCGAGCAGGCCGGCTACGCGGTGGCGCTCGCCTTCCACATCCGCTTCGCGATGGAGATGAACGCCCGCGAGGCGATGCACCTGATCGAGCTGCGCTCGAGCCCGCAGGGCCATCCGGCCTACCGCCGGGTGGCGACCGAGATGCACCGTCTCATCGCCGAGGAGGCCGGGCACCGTGCCGTCGCCGAGGCGATGAGCTTCGTCGACAGCGGCGAGACCGACCTCGGCCGCCTCGAGGCCGAGCAGCGGGCAGAGGAGCGCTCGGCGCGGAGAAGGTCCGGGCGGCCCGCCGCCCCCCGGGAGCCGGGCGCCCGGCCGAGGCTTCGCCCCGTGCAGCCCCGGCGGCCGACCGCCTGACCGGCGGCGGGCGACACCGCCGCCACGGAGCCGGAATGCCCCTTGACGCCACACCCCGCGCTCGGCATAACTAGAGGGTCCCCCCGAAAGGGTGCCTCCGACGGCTCGCCCGGAGAGGCGCTCGGACGCCGTCCGAGGGGGGAAGTTGTGAGTGGTGGGACCCAGGGGGGTCGAGTAGAGAACGTCCGGTCTTCGGCAGCGGGGACTTCGTCCGGGCAGGCGAGAGGGCGGCCCCAAAGGCGTCTCTGGGTCTCCCGCCACCTCACGACGGGGCGTCACGAGGTCGCTCCCTTTTTCCGCCGCGCCCGCGGGAACACGCGTGGCTCGCCCAGTGTTGCCGTATAGTCATCGCGCTCCGGCCCACGTGGGCGGAGCGACCGGAGCAAGAAAAGGGAGCGCAATTGCCAAAGGACATCGACCAGGACGTCGTGGACGACGACCTCGGCGACGGTGACCTCGACGGCGACGCCGACCTCGAAGACCTCTCTGAGGCCGACCTCGACGACGAGGAGCTCGAGGAGGAAGAGGACGGCGACATCGACGACGAGGACGACCTCGGCGACGACGACGACGACGATGATGACGACCTGGGCGACGACGACCTCGAGGCCGGGGACTCCGCCGCTCCCACGAAGACGCGGGAGCGCCCGAGCGGCGACTCCGAGGAGTCGGCGGGGGAGGAGGAGGACGAGGAGGAGCTGGACGACGACGACGTCGAGGCGAGCCTCGACGTCATCTTGAAGGAGCGGCTCGTCGTCGAGGACGAGGAGCAGGAGGACGAGGAGGAGCCGGCCGACGCGGAGGACCGCGGCGACGGCAGCACCCGGGTCCTGCCGAAGCAGCCGGGCGAGTTCGTCTGCCAGTCCTGTTTCCTCGTGAAGAACGAGGCCCAACTCGCCGACCGGAAGCGGATGTTCTGCCGAGACTGCGTGTGACGAGGGTTAGGGTCGCGCGGCGTGGTTGACGAACGCACCCTTCCAGAACGCCTGCTCGACCTCGCCTTCTACGTGCCGGTCGGCCTCGCCGTCTCCGTCGTGGAGGAGCTGCCGGTGCTCGCCGAGAAGGGGCGCGCCCGGCTCGAGGGCCAGTTCAACGTCGCCAGGATGATCGGCAAGCTCGCCGTCGGCGAGGCGCAGCGCCGCGTCGGCAAGATCACCTCGGAGACCCTCAGCCGGCCGTCGCCGGCGGCTGCGCGCCCGGTGGCCGAGCCGCCGGCGCCACGGGCCGAGCCGCGGCCGGCGGCGACGGAGGCCTCCACCACCGCTGCCGATGCGAGCGGAGAGGCCGCCTCCGCGGTGGCCGAGACGTCGACCCCCGACGTCGCCACGCTCGCCATACCTGGTTACGACACCCTGGCCGCCTCCCAGGTCGTGCAGAGGCTCAGCTCGCTTCGTCCCGACGAGCTCGACGCGGTGCGGCGCTACGAGGTGGCCACCCGCGGCCGCCGGACGATCCTCCACCGGATCGGACAACTGAGCGCGCCGGACGGTCGCGCCTCGGCCTGAGAGCCGCTCGTGGACGTCGCCGCGCGGCGGGCGGCTCCCGAGGACGCAGACGTCATCTCCTGCTTGCGCGCCGCGGCCGCTCACGAGCTGTCGGGTGCCCGGGCCGGTGAGCTCCTGGTCCGAGAGGGCCCCTTTCCCTCGCCGCCGGCGGCTGAGGTGCTGGTCGGCGTGGTGGAGATCGACGCCGTCGTCGTCGGCTTCGTCGAGGCCGCTCTCGTCGAGCTCGGAGACGGCGGTGCGCTGTGCCGGGTCGCCTCCGTCTACGTCGAGGCTGCGGCGCGGGAGGTCGGCGCCGGCGAGGCGCTCATGGAGCTCGCACGGTCATGGGCCTCCGACCGCGGGGCAGAGGGCATCGACGTGGCCGTCCTGCCGGGCGCCCGGGAGGCCAAGAACTTCCTCGAGTCCGCAGGCTTCGCCGCACGGTTGCTCGTGATGCACCGCCCTCTCGCACCCGGCTCGTGACGCCGCCCGTCCTGGCGGTCGGCGGCATCGTGCGCCACGAGGGAGCCCTGCTCGTCGTGCGGCGGGGGAGGCCACCCGGCGCAGGTCTCTACTCGGTGCCGGGCGGTCGTGTCGAGGAGGGTGAGACCCTCGAGGAGGCGGTCGCCCGGGAGGTGCGGGAGGAGACCGGGATCGACGTCGCCGTAAGAGAGCTCGTCGGCTTCGTCGAGCGCCGGGGGGAGGGCTACCACTTCCTCATCATCGACTACCTCGCCGACCCGCTCGACCACAGCCTGCTCGAGCCCCGACCGGGGGACGACGCCGCCGAGGCGAGATGGGTGCCGCTCGAGGAGGTCGGCTCGCTACCCCTCGTCGAGGGGCTGGCCGGATTCCTCCGCCACCACGGCATCCTCTGACTCGGCCCCGCCGGCCGCCGGAGCCTCTCCGGCCGGAGCCGCCTCCGGGCTGACGCGCTCCTCCGGGGTGGGCGGCTCCGTTGAGGCGACAGGCTCGTCCGGAGCGGGCGGCTCCGTTGAGGCGACAGGCTGCTCGGGGACGTCCGGTTCCTCCGGGGTGCCCGGCTCCTCCGAGGTGACGGGGGCCGCGTGCGGGGCGAACGGCTCGTCGGCGCCAGCCCGCTCCGGGAGGGCTCCTGCGTCCGCCGGGACGGCCGGCGACTCCTCGACGGCCTGCTCGGTGCTCGGGAGGGAGGCGTCGTGCGGTGCCGTCTCCGCTGAGGGCTCAGGGGGCTCGGCGGCGGGCGGAACACCGGGCACGCCGGAAGTCCCGGCCGCCGGCTTCGGAGCGGGCGGCCGGCGACGCGGTGGGCGAGCCGGACGGCTGGGCCGTTCGCCCGGCACCGGCTGGGGCGGCGGCGGGATGGCCATGCCGACGAGGCGTGCCAGGGCGGGGATCCGGCTCGTCGCCGCTCGCGCCTGACGCTCCACCTCGCCGGTCGGGTCCTTCGGCAGCCCGACGGGCTTCACCTGCCTGCGGACGGGCGACTGGACGGCCGCCTCGAGGAGGGACAGCCACCGATCCGGAGCGGTCTCCTCGGTCATCGCCTGGCCTGCCATCTCCGCCATCCGGGGCACCAGGGCTCCCGGGAAGCGTGCCGAGGGCTCGGGTGGCTTGAAGGACAGCCGGAGCGCCTGGAGCACCCGCCCGTCGTCGAGCGCCTGGACGAGGTGCTGCTCCCAGTCCTGGCGCAGCTTGGTCACGCGGCGCTCGAGCGCCTCGCGCAACTGGCGTTCGAGCTCGCGGCCGTGGTCGTCGCGGGGACTCGCTCCGACGACCGTCGCCCGGAGGTCACGCAGGCTGATCTCGTCCGGCCGCGTGGCGGCCGCTTCCGCCCGGTCGAGCCACACCGCTGCCTTCACGCCGGCGAGCAGCTGCTCGGCGATCGCCACGATGGGGTCACCCGACACGATCGGGCGGCCCTCCTCTCTCGCGCGCTGCTGCTCGTCGGCGATCGCCTTTCGCACCGCCGGCAACCCGCCGACGGCGAGCCGCTCGGCGATCGGACGCTGCTCGGGGGTGAGGGAGGCGAACAGCTCGTCACGGTGCGCCGTGCCCGGCTCGAATCGCTGGGGTGTCCGTCTCGCCGGCCTGCCGGTGCCGTCCCGCCCCGCCGGCTGCTCGCGCCTGCCGGCCTCCTCAGCCCCGCGCCCGCGGGCGCCCTCCGGGCGCCGCCGCCCGGCCTCACCGCGTCCGGGCCGCTCGCTCTCTCGCCGACCGTCACGCTCGCGCCCGCGCCGCTCGCTCTCGCGCCGACCGTCACGCTCCCGGCGTTCGCCCTCGCGCCCTCTCCGCCCGCGCCCGGCCAGCACCGTGGTGACGCCGGCGGCAGGCCGGGACGGCCCGATGAACTCGATCCTGTTGGCTTCGGGGTTCTTCTCCTTCGGCGGGAGCACCGACACGACGGTGATCCCGTCGATCTCGACCTCGACCTCCGCCCGCAGGACGTCGCCGACCTTCGACTGCGGCGGGAGGAGCGAGACGGGCACGACGCCCCGAGGCTGGCGGGCGCCGGCGGCCCGCCAGGTGTAGGTCTCGTCGTCCCGGGCGCTCGTCAGCTCGATGTCCATGCGGTTCGCCATGACCCGGCCAAGCTACAGCCTGGAGAGAACATGCTTTGCCGGACGGGGCGCGGGTGGGGCGGCACGGCCGGGTGGTCCCTGCCGCGTCGATGCCCGGCACCCAGCTCACGCGCTGCGGTCGACCCCGGGGGCCCGGTCCGCGCGTCGGGGCAGGCGCCGTCTCCCGGGCGGCGGAGCCGCTACCAGGTCGAGTCGTCGCCGGCCTGCTCGGGGTCGTCGAGGTGGGCGTCGGCGCCGCCCTCGGCGTTGCCGGCCTCCTTCTCGTCGATCAGCTCGGCGTCCTGGTAGGCCTCGTCGTCGAAGTCGACCTCGCTGTCGACCGAGGCCTCCTCCTCGTCCTCGGGGGTGTCGCGGAAGCCGTCCTCGGTCTCCTCGACCGGCTCGGTGCCGTCGAACAGCTCTGACTCGCTCATGACGGGGTTCTACCCGCTTTCGGCCAGTCGAGCCCCTTCTGGCGGGACCGCCCCGGCTCTGCAACGCTGCGGACGTCACCGCCGATGAAGGAGGGGAGATGGACTTCGCGCTGTCACCGACGGCCGAGGAGTACCGGGGGCGCCTCGTCGAGTTCATGGACGACTTCGTCTACCCGGCCGAGGAGGTGGCCGAGTCGCAGGTGGCGGCCTCCGGCGATCCCCACCACCACCCCGAGGTGCTGGAGGAGCTGAAGGCGGAGGCCCGGGCGCGCGGCCTGTGGAACCTGTTCCTGCCGCATGAGACGAAGTGGACCTCGGGCCTGTCGAACCTGGACTACGCACCGCTGGCCGAGATCACGGGCCGCTCGCCGCTCGCCCCCGAGGCGCTCAACTGCTCGGCTCCGGACACGGGCAACATGGAGATCCTCACGATGTTCGGGACGCCCGAGCAGCAGGAGGAGTGGCTGCAGCCCCTGCTCGAGGGCGAGATCCGCTCGTGCTTCGCCATGACCGAGCCGGCCGTCGCGAGCTCGGACGCCACCAACATCACGACCTCCATCCGCCGTGACGGGGACGACTACGTCATCGACGGCCACAAGTGGTGGATCTCGGGAGCGGCCGACGCACGCTGCAAGGTGGCGATCCTGATGGGCAAGACCGATCCACTGGCCGCCACCCACCGCCAGCAGTCGATGGTCCTCGTGCCCCTGGACACGCCCGGCGTCCGGGTGGTTCGCAACCTGACGGTCTTCGGCTACACCGACCAGGAGGGCCACTGCGAGATCGAGTTCGACTCGGTCCGAGTGCCGAGGCGGAACCTCCTCGGCGAGGAGGGAGGCGGCTTCGCCATCGCCCAGGCCCGGCTCGGCCCGGGGCGCATCCACCACTGCATGAGGTCGATCGGAGCAGCCGAGCGTGCCCTCGAGCTCATGTGCCGCCGGGTTCTCGGCCGCACCGCCTTCGGCCGCCCGATCGCCGAGCAGGGCGTGGTCCAGCAGTGGATCGCCGACTCTCGCCTCGAGATCGACCAGGTCCGCTGGTACACCCTGCACGCCGCCTGGGCGATGGACCGCTTCGGCAACAAGGCGGCCCGTACCGAGATCGCCGGCATCAAGGTGCTGGCGCCGAGCATGGCGCTGCGCGTCGTCGACCGGGCCATCCAGGCCTTCGGAGCGGCCGGTGTGGGCCCGGACGTGCCGCTCGCCCGGATGTACGCCGGGCTGCGGACGCTGCGGATCGCGGATGGGCCCGACGAGGTCCACCGCAGGAGCGTCGCCCGCCGGGAGCTGGCGGCGTACCTCTAGCCGCTCCGCATCCGAGGCTTCCACGGGCGGGGCCGCCCGGGGGAGACTGCCGCCATGGCCTACACGGTGAAGCGATGGGACAACTGGTCGACCTGCGACGACAGGACGGGCCTCGAAGGGCTCGAGGCGATGCTCAACCAGGAGCGGGCGAACGGCCGGCGCTTCGTCCAGCTGGTCGTCCACTCCGAGGACATCTACCTCGTCGTGTTCGAGGACGGCACTCCCGCCCTCTGACCGGCCGGAGGGCCCTTCAGTCCACCCCGCGCTCGACGAGCGCCGCGAAGGCCTCGGCGGCAGCCTTGGTGAGCGGCCCGGGGCAGTGGGCGAGCGGTGTCCCGTCGACGAGCTCCACCGGCTGGACGCCTCTCGTGGTCGAGGTGAGGAAGAGCTCGTCGGCCTGCGCCAGCTCGTCCCGGGTGACGTCGGCCTCGACGGCGTCGGTGATCTCGAGGACGAGCCCTCTCGTCACCCCGGCGAGGCATCCCGAGCTGAGCGGAGGGGTGACGAGCCGTCCCCCGACGCCGACGAAGACGTTGGAGCCGGTGCCCTCGCAGAGGTTGCCGGCGAGGTTGAAGAACAGCGCCTCGCTCGCACCTGACTCCCGGGCTCGGGCGAGGGCGACGACGTTCTCGGCATAGGAGATCGTCTTGGCTCCCGAGAGGGCGCCCCGCTCGCTCTTCGGCCAGGGCGCGAGCGAGACCGAGCCGAACTCGGGCCCAGCGGGACTCTCCTCACAGGCCACGATGACCGTGGGGGAGGAGCCCGACCGGGCCGAGCCGAGAGGGCCGGGGCCGCCGGTGACCGTGATGCGGAGCTTCCCGCTCGGGCCGGCCATCGTCTCGGCGACCAGAGACGCCGCCTGCGCGAGCTCTCCTCGTGGTGGCAGCCCCAACCCGATCGCCCCGGCGGAGCGCTCGAGGCGCTCGAGGTGGCGCGACAGCCCGAAGGGCCGGCCGTTGCGGATGGCGACGCTCTCGAAGACTCCGTC
>JAKACF010000048.1 GCA_021821585.1 Actinomycetes bacterium | reverse complement strand
CCGACCAGTACGAGGTGAAGATCCAGCTGCTCGGCCTGCCCGAGCCCGACGACGTCTGCGAGGTGGTCGACGGCAGCCTGAGAGACGGCCGCTTCGTCGCCGCCTACGGGCGGGAGGGCAGGCTGACTGCCGCCGTCGCCTTCCAGATGCCCCGCTCGCTCATGCGGCTGAGGGCCATGCTCGCCACGCCGACGCCCTACGAGCGGGCGCGGCGCGCCTTTGCCTGAGCGCGGCGGCGCCAGCGGGTGAGCCGGTGGCTACGGGCCGAGACCGCTGCGAGCGCCGCCCGGACGAGGTCGGCGTCGCCGGGGGCCGATCGCCCGCCGTCTCGGGCGTAGGCCCGCCGTTCGAGCGCGGCGGTGGCCGCCGCCAGGTGGGGCGCCGGCAGCGCAGCCTCGAGGCGCGAGCCGTACTCGGCGAGAGTCTCGGTCGGCCGCCGCGGCTCGCCCGCCCGGGCGCCGAGCCGCTCGAGGCGCAGCACGGCCCGGGCCGCCCAGCCCTTCGGCCGGCGCCGGCGCCTCCGCTCGGCCGAGGTGGCGCCGGCCGCCAGGGCGCCGGCCCCGGCCACGGAGCCGATCGGCGTCCACGGGAGGCCGCCGAGCTGGCGTCCGACCTCGTCGAGCAGCGCCATGCCGGCGTTCGGCGGGGCGAGCGGGACCTCGGCGGTGGGGTCGAAGTTCTGCCATCCGTAGCCCGGGAAGTAGACCTGCACCCAGGCGTGGGCGTCCTTGGCCTGGATCTCGTACATCGACGAGAGCGGGTCGAAGGGTCCCGGGACGTAGCCGATCGCCTCCCGGGCCGGGATGTGGAGGGTCCGCAGCATCACCGCCAGCGCCGTCGAGATCTGCTCGCAGTAGCCCGTCCGGTTGCCGAAGAGGAACTCGTCGACGGCGTCCTCGCCCGGCCGCAGCGGGGGGATGTCGGTCGAGTAGTGCGTGTGGGCGCCGATCCACCCCTCGAGCGCCTGGACGACCGCCTCGGTCGAGCGGGCGTGTGCCCGCCGCACGATGGAGCGGGCGAGGGCGTGCACGCGGGCGTAACGATAGGGCAGCTGGAGGGCCGCCTTGATCGCCGGCGAGTTCCTGACCGTCTGCGTGATCGGCCGGTGGTCGCGGGCGAGGGCGGCGGGGGAGACCTCGTCGTCGATCGAGACGACCGTGTAGACCGTCCCGGGCGTGATGGCGACCGGGGTGCGGATGGAGCCGTCGTTGCCGAGGATGAGGCTGCGCGCCGGGAAGTAGACCTCGCTCGCCTGCGAGGTGCCGAAGAGCAGGTTGGGGAGCGGCTTTTCCACGTAGAAGGTCTGGACGTTCTGGCTCCCGTGCGACCCGGAGAGCGGGCGGGTGGGGATCTCGAAGGGGGACCCTCCCGGAAGGATCGAGGTCCCGCGGTCGGTGCGGGAGTGGAGCCAGCTCTGGCCGTTCCAGGTGTCGTAGGTGAGCCCGAGGAAGTAGCCGGGCCGGTCGGCGCGCACGCGCATGACCACCTCGTTGCCGAGGCTCTCGCGGTTGGCGGTGTCGAGAGGGCCCTTGAAGCCGAGGTAGCCCCCGACGCCGATGCGTCCGCCCGGCCTGCCCGCCTTCGCCGGCTCGGTCGCATGGGGCCCGGAGCCGTTCACGATCCCCGAGCCGACGAGGGGGAGGTAGGAGGTGAGGGAGGCGGGAAGGCTGAGGCCGCGGGCGGCCCGCGGCGGCGGCAGCACGACGAGCAGCCCGAGCGCGACGGCGAGGACGAGGAGGAGGGCGCCGAGCAGGCTCCGGGCGGCGGGCGCCCGGCGCCCACCGGTCATCGAGCGCCACGAGCAGCCGAGGCCGACGAGCGTGGCGACGAGCCAGACGGCCACGTAGGGGGCGAAGGCGCCCGAGACCGCCTGGGCCCCGGCGATGGTGACGAGGGCGGTGGCCGCCGCCAGGGAGAAGAGCAGGTCGCGCCGCGACGGGACGTCGAAGGCGTGGATCATCTGGACCCAGGTGAACAGCCCGGCGAGGGGGACCTCGATCGAGGCGAGCTCGCCCGTGTGGGCGGCCGTGAGGATCGAGTCGACGAAGAAGGCGAAGACGCCGAGGACCGAGAAGGCGAGGACGAGCTTCACCCACTGGTAGGGGCGCGCCCGGGTGAGGTACGAGAAGGCCATCCCGGTGCACACGGTGACGGTGGCGAGCACGGTGAGCAGCGGGTTCAGCTCGCCGACCGACTCGGCGGCGAGGACCCCGGCGAGGACGGCCACGGTGGTGGCCACCCTGAACAGCACCGAGTCCTCCGCCGGGGCCGGCGCGTTCGCTCTCCGCACCCGCTCGACGAGCGACGTCACGTGCGCCCGCTCCTCTCCGAGCCCGGGCCGAGGTCGGCCCACGGGTTGGTGCCGGCCCGAGCCAGGCGCCGTCCGGCGGAGCGTGCGTCGGCCACCTGGGCGACGACGACGGCGCCGTCCTCGGTCGTCTCGAGGATGACCGGGCGCCGGGTGGCGAGGAGCGAGCTGATGGTGCCCATGGCCTCGGACGCCAGCCGCTCGGTCGCCTCGACCTCGCCGAGCAGGTCGGCGACGACCTTCACCGGCCGGTCGCGCTCGGTCTCGCTCTCGCGCACCATGAGGGTCCCCGTGTGCGCGCTCGAGGGCCAGTGGACCTGCCTCGGGCTGTCGCCGACCCGGTACTCCCGCACGCCCCGCAGCACGCCGGCGTCGGTGAGCTCGGCCGCGCCGTCGGCCTCCTCGGCATCCCCGGCGGCGAGCGGCCGGCGCTCGTGGGGCGCCTCGGCGGGAGCGACGACGAGCGGCGTCGGCAGCTCGAGGCGCCGGGTGGTCGACCACCACAGCATGCCGAGCGGTGCGGCGCTCGACAGCCGGACGGTGACCGCCGAGAGGACGCCGCGATGGTCTGGGGCGAGCTCGAGGCGGCCGGGACGCCTCGCCTCGAGGCCGCTCGGGGCCCCGCCCGGGCGGAGCGGCGTCACCCTGCACGACGCCGTCGCCACGATCCAGAGCGCCGCCGGGGCGCCGGCCGTGCCGTCCCGGTCGGAGTCGGTCACCTCGACCGCGAGGCGGCGAAGGGCGAGGCGCGGCCCGAGCATGCCGACGAGGACGAGGCCGGTCACGAGTGCGCCGACGGCCTGCACCCAGCCCGAGCCGCTCGCGTGGGCGACGGCGCCCCACACGAGCAGCAGGGCGGCGGCGAGCCCGACGGGCACGGCGGGGCGGTCCGGGGCACAACGGGGCCGCCGCCGGCGCGCCGCAGGGCTCATGGCCTCGGGACGGGAACCGACTCGAGCAGCTCCTCGACCATCGCGGCGCCCCGCCCGATGGAGCCTCCGGGGCGGTCGATGACGAGGCGGTGGCCGAGGACCGCCGGCGCCGTCGTCTTCACGTCGCCGGGCACGACGTAGTCCCGGCCCGAGAGGACGGCCTCGGCCCGGGCGGCCGCGAGGAGGCCGATGGCGGCCCGAGGGCTGGCCCCGAGCCGCACCTCGGCCCGCGCCCGGGAGGCGCGGACGATGGCGACGGCGTAGTCCGCCACCGGCTCTGTCACGTGGACGGCCCCCACCTCGCGCTGGGCGGCCGACAGCGCGCTCGGGGAGGCGACGGGGGAGAGGGCCGACAGCGTCGGGAGGGCCCCCTGGTCGATGGCGAGGGCTGCCTCGGTCTTGGCGTCCGGGTAGCCGATCCGGGTGGCGAGCAGGAAGCGGTCCATCTGGCTCTCGACGAGGGGGAAGGTGCCGGCGTGCTCGACGGGGTTCTGGGTGGCGAGGACGAGATGGGGGTCGGGGAGCGACCAGGAACGGCCGTCGACGCTCACCTGCCCCTCCTCCATCGACTCGAGCAGGGCCGCCTGGCTGCGGGGCGGCGTCCTGTTGAGCTCGTCGAAGAGGACGACGTGGGAGAAGACCGGCCCGGGCCGGAACTCCCAGCTGCGCGTCGCCTCGTTGAAGACGCTCACGCCGGTGATGTCGGAGGGGAGCAGGTCGGGATGGCCCTGGATCCTCGCCAGCGTGGTGCCGACGGAGGCCGCGACGGCCTTGGCGAGCATCGTCTTGCCGACCCCGGGGACGTCCTCGATGAGGAGGTGGCCGCCCGCCAGGACGGCGATCGCCGCCAGCCTGCAGGCATCCTCGGCGCCGCGGACGACGCTCGCCAGGTTGGCGGCGAGCTGCCTGCCGAGGCGCGTGGCGCCGTCCACGCCGGCCGCCGGGGCGGGCGCCGGCTCCGGCTCCTCCGTCCTTGCCAGGGCTTCCTCTCTCGTCATCTGGGCGGGCTCCGTTCGCCCCGCGTCGGGCGCAGGGATCACGAGCGTATCGGCACCTCGCGGCGATCCTTGAGCGTGCTCGGCCCGCAAGGGGCCGTCAGGAGTAACATCGTTCCAGGTCGTGGAGGACGGCGCCGGGGTGGCGTCCCCTCCTGCTTGCAAGACGGGAGTTCTCGAGCGATGAACCGCCAGCGCTGGCCCGTGTGGCTCCGGGTCGGTTTCGTCGTCGTGGCGACACCGCTCCTGTTCGTGCTCCTCGAGGCCCCTGCCCGGAGCCTCGAGATCCGCGCCGACGTCGGGGTCATGCACCTCTTGCGCATCGGCGGGCTCCCGCTCGTCACCGGCGCCCAGGCGCTCGTCCAGCCGATGCACGGCGAGGCGTTCTGGGTCTACCTCTCGCCGTCGTGCTCCTCGCTCGCCTCCATCCTCACCCTCGGCTGCATCGCGGCCGCCCTGCCCGGGCGGGTGGCCGGCGGGGGGCGGCGCCTCCTCGCCTTCCTCGCCGCCGCCGCCGCCGTCTTCCTCGGCAACATGCTGCGGATCGACCTCTCGATCGGGGCCGGGCTCGTCCGGGGACAGACCATGCTCGTCCTCTTCCACAACTGGGCCGGCAGCGTCTTCGCCTTCGTCTACACGATGGGGGGCTTCATCGTGATGCTGTGGCTCTTGTTGCCCGACAGGCGGAAGGGCGCCGCCGAGCAGGGGACAGCGCTCTCGCGGGTGGGCGCGGCGACGCCTGCCGGCGCATGAACGGACCCGTCGATGTCGGGATCGCCGCCGCCGGAGCCGCGCTCCTCGGCGCGGCGGTGGCGTGGCGGACGACCGCCCGGCGCGGGGCGCGCTCGGCCATGGCACACGCCCTCGTCAGCCCGAGCCCGTCGGCGCGCATGGCGGCCCTCCGGATGGTCGCCGCCGAGGGCGTCGCCCCCTTCAGCCACCTGTTGAGGCAGCGGTCGGCCGTCGAGACCGACCCCGAGGTGCGGCGCCTCCTGGCGGAGGTGATCGCCCAGAGCCAGTGGGAGCCCTCGGCGGACGAGATCCTCGTCGAGCTGCGCCTGTGGGCGCACCGCGAGCTCGAGGCGGAGGCGACGGCCGAGACCGCGCGCGCCGCCGAGCCGCCGGCGGCCGGGAGGGCGTCCCGCCTCGGCTCGGTGAGCTGGTGGGAGAGGGCCCCGGCGGCCGAGCACCCCGAGGTCGTCCTCGTCACGGGAGCCGGCGGTCCGGCCGGGGTGGCCGTCATCCGCTGGCTGCGGGCGGCCGGCCACCGGGTCGTCGCCGTCGACGCCGACGCCGGCGCCGTCGGCCTGCGCCTGGCGGACGGGGCCGCCGTGGTCCAGAGGGCGGAGGAGGAGGGCTACGCCGCCTCGCTCGCCGCCGCCGCCCGTGCGGCGGGTGCGACCGTGCTCGTCCCGACCGTGGCCGAGGAGCTGCTGGCGCTCGCCGCCGCCCGTCCCGAGCTCGACGCCGTCGGTCTGCGCAGCTGGCTTCCCGAGCCCGACGCCGTCCTCGACTGCATCGACAAGTGGCGCTTCGCCAAGGTGGCGCAGGCATCCAAGGTCGCCTCCCCGGCGACCAACCTCGGCTCGGCCGACGGCGTCGAGGGACCCTGGGTGGTGAAGCCCCGCTTCGGCCGGGGCTCCCGGGACGTCGTCGTCGCCGACGACGCCACCGCCCTCGCGTATGCCCTCGAGCGGGTGCCGGACCCGATCGTCCAGACCCGTCTCACCGGCCGCGAGTTCACGGCCGACGCCCTCGTCGGCCGTGACGGCTTCGTGGCCGGGGTGGTGCCCCGTTGGCGCCTCGAGACCCGCGGGGGCATCTCGACCAGAGGCGAGACCTTCGCCGACCCCGGGCTCGTGGTCGACGTCGCCGAGCTGCTCGCCGCCCTCAGGCTGGAAGGGCCGGCGAACGTCCAGGGGTTCATCGGCGCCGACGGGGTTCCCCGCTTCACCGAGGTGAACCCGCGCTTCTCGGGCGGCCTGCCGCTCAGCCTGGCGGCGGGAGCGGACCTCCCCGGCGAGTACGTGAAGGCCGTCGGCGGCACCGCCATCGACCCCGCCCGCCTCGCCTACCGGTCGGGCGTCGTCATGATGCGGTTCTTCGAGGACGTCTTCGAGGGATGAGCGGGTCTCGCCGGGTGCTCGTCCCGGCCGGCACCCGGCCGGAGTTCGTGAAGCTGGCGCCGGTCGTGGCGGCCCTCCGGGCTGCGGGCCTTGCGACACGGGTGGTGGCGACCGGCCAGCACCACGACGCCGCCATGGCCGGCTCCTTCTTCGCCGAGCTCGGGCTCGAGCCGGACGCCCGCCACGAGCTGGCGGGCGACGAGCCGGACCGGCTGGCGGCCCTCGTCGCCCAGGCCGAGCGCGAGCTCGCCGGCTGGCGGCCCGACGTCGTCCTGCTTCTCGGCGACACCAACACCGTTCCGGCCTACGGCCTCGCCGCCCGGCGGCGCCGGGTGCCGGTCGCCCACCTCGAGGCCGGCCTCCGGTCGTTCAACGCCACCTCGATCGAGGAGGTCAACCGGAAGGTGGCGGCACAGCTGGCGAGCCTCCAGCTCGCCCCGACCGAGCTCGCCCGCCGCTTCCTCCTCGCCGAGGGCATCGACGAGGACCGGATCGAGGTCGTCGGCAACCCCGTCATCGACGTGCTCGTGGCCTCGGGGGCAGCGGCCCGGCCGCCCGAGGAGCGGTCCGGGGTGCTGCTCACCGCCCACCGGGCGACCAACGTGGACGACCCCGAGCGCCTCGCCGGCCTCGTCCGGATCGTGCGCCGGCTGGCGGCCGAGGTGGGAGAGGTGCTCTTCCCCGTCCATCCCCGCACCGCCGCGCGCCTCGAGGAGACCGGGCTCCGGGCCGGGCTCGAGGTCGACGGGGTCGAGCTCCGGCCGCCGCTCTCCTACTCGGAGATGCTCGCACGGCTGGCCGCCAGCAAGGTGGTGGTGACCGACTCCGGCGGGCTGCAGGAGGAGGCGAGCTTCCTCGGTGTGCCCGTCGTCGTGCTGCGGCGCTCGACGCCGCGCTGGGAGGGCGTGGCCCTCGGCAGCGCCCGCCTCGTCGGCCTCGACGTCGAGGCGGCGCTCGAGGCCGCCGCCCGGTTCGCCGAGCCCGCCGAGCTCGCACGGGTCGCCGGCCTCCCCTGCCCCTACGGTGACGGCCGCACCTCAAAGCGGGTGGCCGAGCTCCTCGCCGACGACGACGTCGTCGCCCGCATGGCGCTGTCGGAGCCGGACCTCGTCGACTGGGTGCCGGGCGGCCTCGGGGGAGGGGGGCAGCCGTGACGGCGCCGGCCGTCTCGGCCGTGCTGTTCGACCTCGACGACACCTTGTACCCGCAGTCGAGCTTCCTCGCCGGGGCCTTCGACGCCGTCGCCGAGGAGGCCGGACGCCTCGGCCTCGACCGCGACCGGTTCCGCCGGGCCCTCGACGAGGCCCTCTCGGAGGGCTCGGACCGGGGGAACACGATCGACCGGGCCCTCGCCGCCCTCGGCGCCCCCGGCACCGACGCCGCCGTGCTGGTGAAGGCCTTCCACGGCTTCGTCCCGGCGCGCCTCGAGCCCTACCCGGGGGTGCCGGCCGCCCTTGGGGAGCTCGGGCGGCGGGTGCCGCTCGGGCTCGTCACCGACGGGCACGTGCCGGGACAGCAGGCCAAGCTCGAGGCGACCGGCCTCGGGTCGCACTTCGGTGTCGTCGTCTTCTCCGACGAGATCGGCCGCTCGTACCGCAAGCCCCACCCGGCGGGGGTGGCCGCCGCGCTCGACCGGCTCGGGGTCCCGCCAGCCGAGGCGGTCCTCGTCGGCGACCGGCCGGACAAGGACGTGGCGGCCGCCCTCAGCCTCGGGATGAGGGCGGTGCGCGTCCGCACCGGCGAGTACGCCGCCCGCCCGGACCTGCCCGGCACCTTCGCCAGCGTCGAGACGGTGGCCGAGGCCGCCGCCCTCCTCCTCCCGCTCCTCGCGGAGGCGGACTGATGCTGCCCGGGATCAGGGTGCACGCCAAGCCGAGCTCGCCGCCGGCGCCCTGGACGCTGCTCGGCGCCGTCGGAGCCGCCTTCCTGCTCGGGGCGACGCTCGGCCTCGCCACCCTCGTCACGATCGTCGCCTTCGTCGTCCAGCTCCTCTTCGTCGCCTACTTCCTGCGCCACTTCTCCTTCGCCATGGCGGCCTTCCGGGCGGCGCCGTCGGACCTGGCGGCGCCCATCGTCGACACGGGCTTCCAGCCGAGGGTCTCGGTCCTCGTCGCCTGCAAGAACGAGGAGAACGTCGTCGACCGGCTCGTCGAGGCGCTCCTCGCGCTCGACTACCCCGAGTCGCGCCGGGAGATCGTCATCGTCGACGACGCCTCGGACGACGGGACCGGAGCGGCGCTCGACCGGCTGGCCGCCGGGGGCACCATCCGGGTTCTCCACCGGCGCCCCCGCGCCGGGGGCGGAAAGTCGGGGGCGCTCAACGACGGCCTGCAGATCGCGACGGGCGAGATCATCGTGATCTTCGACGCCGACCACCGTCCCCGCACCGACGTCCTGCGCCGGCTCGTCCGCCACTTCGAGGACCCGTCCGTGGCTGCCGCCCAGGGCCGCTGCGAGATCTCGAACACCGACGACTCGCCGCTCTCGCTCCTCGTCGGCATCGACTACCTCGCCGGCTACCTCGTCAACGAGTACGGCCGGCAGGCGATGTACGGCCTGCCGGCCTACGGCGGGGCCAACTGCGCCGCCCGGGCGGACGTGCTCCGGGCGATCGGCGGGTGGAACAGCGCCTCGGTCACCGAGGACACCGACCTCACCCTCCGGATCATCCTCTCGGGTCGCCGGGTCCGCTTCGACGTGACGGCCGTCGACGAGGAGGAGGCCGTCACGACGCTCGGCCGGTACTGGAAGCAGCGCTACCGCTGGGCCCGCGGGCACCAGCAGGTCTGGCGGGACTACCGCTCCGCCGTCTGGCGCTCGAGGCGGCTCAGCTTCGGCCAGAAGGTCGAGACGACGATGTTCCTCCTCGCCTTCCACCTGCCGATCGTCTCGGCCGTCGGCCTGGTGCTCACCGTGAGCTGGCTCGGCGGCCTCGCCTCGCCGCCGTTCCAGGTGGACCTGTTCGTGCTCTGGATGCTGCTCTTCCTCGGCCCCCTCATGGAGCTCGGCGGCGGGCTCCTCATCGCCCGGGCGAACCGCGACTGGGCGAGGGCGCTCTTCTACTTCCTCCCGCTGTTCTTCGTCTCGATCGCTCTTTGCACCAAGGCCTGGATCGACGGGATCCTCGGCCGCGACTACAGCTGGGTGAAGACCAAGCGGGCGGCCGACTCCGAGGAGGACCGGCCCGTCGGGGCGCTCTCGAGCTGAGCGAACGAGGCCGGCGCGCTCAGAACTCGAGCGAGGACAGCTCGGGCACCTGGCGCTCGGCTCTGGCCCGGGCCTCGAGCCACCGGTCACGGTCGGTTCGCCGGGCCGGCTCGACCACGAGCTCGGCCGAGAGGCGGGAGGCGGCCGTCTCGAGATCCGGCCAGACGCCGGCGGCCACCCCGGCGAGGAAGCCCGCCCCCATCGCCGTGGCCTCGGTGACCGGCGAGACCTCGATGCGCCGGCCGGTCGCGTCCGCCAGCGCCTGGACGAAGGTCGGGTTCCGGCTCATCCCTCCGTCGAGGCCGAGCGAGGCGATCGTGAGCCCGCCGTCGGCCTCGGCCGCCTCGAGCAGGTCGGCGCCCCGCTGGGCGATGCCGTCGAGGACGGCCCGGACGAGATGGGCGCGCGTCGCGCCCCGCGTGATGCCGAGGAAGGTGCCCCGGGCGCCGAAGTCCCACACCGGCGTGCCGAGGCCGAGCAGGGCGGGCACGAACTGGACGCCGGCCGTGTCGGGAACCGAGGCGGCGAGGGCGTCGGTCTCCGCCGCGCTCGAGATGACGCCGAGGTCGTCGCGCAGCCACTCGACGCACGTCCCTGCCGACAGCATGACCGCCTCGAGGCCCCAGGTGAGCGTGCCGCCCGTGCTCCAGGCGATGACCGGGAAGCAGCCGTGAGCGCCCCGGGTCTCGAAGCTCGGCCGCGTCGGCCCGAGGCAGCAGTCGAGCATCCCGCCGGTGCCGAAGGTCACCTTGGCGAGGCCGGGGCGCAGACGTCCCTGGCCGACGAGCGAGGCCTGCTGGTCGCCGGCGAGGGCGGCGATCGGCGGCGCCCCCTCGAGGGCGGAGGCCGCCCCGAGGATGCCGGAGGAGTCGACGAGCTCGGGGAGCACAGAGGTCGGGATGCGCAGCGCCGCGCAGAGCTCCTCGTCGAAGTGGGTCCCGTCGGCGGTGACGAGGCCGGTGACCCCGGCGTTGGTGTGGTCGGTGGCATGGACGGCGCCCCGGGAGAGCACCCAGGCGATCCAGGTGTCCACCGTGCCGAAGCAGAGGTCGCGTGTCCGCTCGGGGTCGGCGAGGTCGAGCAGGACGGCGAGCTTGGTGGCCGACTGGTTGGGAGCGAGCCGCAGCCCCTGCTCCCGCAGCATCAGGCACATGCCGGCGGTGCGCAGGTCCTGCCACCCGATGCCGGGGCCGACCGGCTCGGAGCTCGCCCTGTCCCAGACCACGGTCGAGGCCCGCTGGTTGGCGATGCCGACCGCCGCCACGGGTCCGGTCGCCGCCAGCGCCCTCGAGGCGACGCCGAGGGCGGCGTCGGCCATCCCGGCGGCGTCGAACTCGACGAAGCCCGGAGCGGGGGAGGAGGGCAGCACCTCCTCGTGCTCGAGATGGAGGACGGCGCCGTCCTCGCCGAGCACCGTCGCCCTCACCCCGCTCGTCCCCACGTCGACCACGAGCACGCGCGCCTCCGGGGTGGTCACGGGAGGCTCCCGATCGCCGGGACAGCACCGAAGCCGGAGGCGAGGCCGAGCTTGCCGGGGTTGAGGATCCCCCGCGGGTCGAGCGCCTCTTTCAGCTGGCGCAGGACGCCGAAGCCCTCGCCGAGGGCGTCCTCGAGGTAGGGGCCGCGCACGAGCCCGATGCCGTGGTGGTGGGAGATGGAGGCACCGTGGCGGCGGGCGGCCCCCATGACGGCGTCCCAGGAGGCGGCGTAGTAGGCGCTCGCCCAGCCGTCGTCGTCCGGCGCCGCCCCCCGGCCGGCGAAGGTGAAGTAGAGGCAGGCGCCGTCGGGGTAGGCGTGCGACTCGTGGGCCGAGGCGGCGAGGCAGCCCTCCACCGAGGACAGCGCGCCGACGGCCTCCTCGTACAGGGCCGGCAGCTCGCTCCAGGGGGCGGCCACCTCGACGGTGTCGACGACGAGGCCGGCTCTCGTGACCGCGCCCAGCGCCGAGACGTCGTTGCGGTGCTCGAGCCAGGTGCCGACGAGGCGCTCGGGCAGCTCCCTCGCCCCGGTCTTTCCGCAGGCGGCACCGAGCACCCCCATCGTCGCCTCGACGAGGGCGGCCTCGCCCTCGTCGAGCGCGACGAGCACGTGGGCGTCCTCGACCTTCAGGGTGCGGGCGCTCTCGGCCGCGTCGTAGAGGCGGACCACGGCGGGAGTGGCTCCGGCGCGAAGCGTGAGGCGGAGGGCCTCGAGGCCCGCCGCGAAGCTCGGGAACGACCAGGCCCGGCGCACCTCGGCGGCCGGCAGGGGATGGGCCCGGAGGCGGGCGGCGGTGATCACCCCGAGGGTCCCCTCGCTCCCGACGAACAGCTGGGTGAGGTCGGGGCCGGCCGCCGAGCGGGGACCGGCGCCGGCCATGGCGCCGGTGCGGACCAGCCGGCCGTCGGCCAGCACCACCTCGAGGCCGGCGACGAGGTCCTCGATCTTGCCGTAGCGGGTCGAGTACTGGCCCGCTCCCCGGCAGGCGAGCCATCCCCCGACTGTCGAGAGGTCGATCGACTGGGGCAGGTGGCCGACGCTCAGCCCGTAGCGCTCGCGCAGCGGGGCCTCGAGGTCCGGCCCGAAGGTGCCGGCGCCGGCGGTGACGAGGAGCGAGGACTCGTCGACCTCCTGCAGCCCGGCGAGGGCGAGGCAGTCGAGGGCGATCCCTCCGAACACCGGGACGGCGCCGCCGCAGACCCCGCTCCGCCCCCCCGCCACCGTGACCGGGATGGCCTCCTCGTCGGCGAGCGCCAGGACGGCGGCGAGCTGGGGGACGTCGTTCGGGCGCACCACGACCGCCGGCCGTGCCGGCGCCCGGCCCGCGAGGGCCCAGCGCTGGGCGAGGGGCCACCAGTCGCGTGAGGCCGCCGCCGTCGCCTCGGCGTCGGTGCGCACGTCGGCGCCGGTGGCCCGCAGGCGGGCGAGCGCGTCCGGCCCGACCGCCGTGTGCGGCACCCCCAGCACCTCGTCGAGCTCGCTCTCGGGCCGCCCCCACTCGATCGGGGGCACCATCCCGGTCACCGCCCGGCCCCGTCGCGCCCGGGAGCGGCGGTGCTGCCGGCGAGCTGCTCGAGACGGGCGAGCTCGCCGGCGCGCCGGGCGTCGTCCCAGCCGAGCTCGTCGCCGACCAGCCGGCAGACCGCCGGCGCGCTCCGGCGGGTCGCCTCGGCGTCGAGCAGCAGGGCGCGGGTCCGGCGCGAGAGGACGTCCTCGAGCGAGCAGGCCATCTCGTAGCGGACGGCGAAGACAGCCTCGGCGCGCAGGTACGGCAAGCCGTCGACGAGCGGCTCGGCGAGGTCCCGGCGCTCCTCGACGAGCGAGAGCACCCCCCGCGCCTCGCCGCCGAAGCGCCCGGCGAGATGGGCGATGACCCCGGCGCCGAGCGCCCCCTCCCCGGCCAGGGTCTGCAGGCCCTCGGTGCCCGCCGACCCGCGGAGTCGGAGCCGGCGCGTGGCACACGGCCCCAGCCGGCCGAGCGGGCCCGAGAGGGCGTCGACGGTGTCCTCTGCCATCTTGCGGTAGGTCGTGAGCTTGCCGCCGGTGATCGTGACGAGACCCCGCTCCGAGACGCTCACCTGGTGCCGTCGGGAGAGGTCGGTCGTCCTCGGGCGGGCGCCGGAGCTCTCGCCGCCGTCCGCCAGCAGCGGGCGGAGCCCGGCCCAGGAGCCGGTGACGTCGCGTCGCGAGAGCGGCTC
>JAKACF010000047.1 GCA_021821585.1 Actinomycetes bacterium | reverse complement strand
CCGCTTCGACGGCGGGTTCTTCAAGGTGCTGACGAGGACCTTCGTCGGGCCCGACGGCTTCACCTTCGAGCGCGAGGTGATCCGCCACCCCGGCGCCGTCTGTGCCGTCCCGCTCGAGGACGACCGCCGCCACGTCCTCATGATCCGCCAGTACCGGGGTGCGGTCGAGCGCCCGCTGCTCGAGCTGC
The DNA here is from genome assembly GCA_021821585.1 of Actinomycetes bacterium. Taxonomy (GTDB): domain Bacteria; phylum Actinomycetota; class Acidimicrobiia; order Acidimicrobiales; family Bog-793; genus JAKACF01. The sequence goes on along the minus strand of JAKACF010000047.1, from coordinate 13,077 downwards.
CCGCCGGCAAGCGGGACGTCGACGGCGAGAACCCGGAGGTGTGCGCCGCCCGCGAGCTCGTCGAGGAGATCGGTCGGGAGGCGAGCGAGCTGACCGAGATCGCCCGCTTCTACAACTCGCCCGGCTTCTCCGACGAGCAGACCATCTGCTACCTCGCCGAGGGACTCGTCCCCTGCGAGCGGGAGGCGCACGGCATCGAGGAGGAGCACCTCACGATCGAGCGGGTCGCCCTCGAGGACATCGAGGGCCTCATGTCCTCAGGCGACCTCGTCGACGGCAAGTCGATCATCGGCCTCTACGCCGCCCGGTCCGCCCTCGCCGGCGCCCGGGCGCAGAGCTCGCAGTCGTCCCTCTTCGGCTCGGAGTGATCGACGGGTCCGGCATCCTCAGCGCGGATGCCGAGGAGTACCTCTCCTACCTCGCCGTCGAGCGGGGGCGGGCGCCGGCCTCCCTCGCCTCCTACCGCCGGGACCTGCGCGCCTACGAGGAGTTCCTCGACGGCCGGGGCCTCACGGTGGCCGAGGTCACCCCGCGGGTGGTCGAGGACTACCTCGCCTTCCTCGCCGCCTCCGGGCGGCGGGCGAGCTCCAACGCCCGGGCCCTGTCGGCCATCCGCGGCCTCCACCGCTTCTGCGAGGACGAGCGGGCGGGGCCGCCGGACCCGACCTTCGGCCTGAGCGGGCCGCGGCTGCCCTCGCCGATCCCGAAGGCCCTCAGCGAGGAGGAGGTCGCGAGGCTGCTGTCGGCCGTCGTCGGCGACGACGCGAGGGCGCGCCGCGACCGGGCGATCCTCGAGCTCATGTACGCCACGGGGATCCGCATCTCCGAGCTCTGCGGTCTCGCCGTCACCGACCTCGACCTCGGCCGCGGCCTCGCCAAGGTCTTCGGCAAGGGGTCGAAGGAGCGGATCGTCCCCTTCGGGCGGCCGGCGGCGGGCGCCCTCGAGGCCTGGCTCGCCCCGCCCGGGCGCCCCGCCATGGCGCCCGAGCGCTGGGCGCGGCGCAGCGACGAGGAGGCACTGTTCATCTCCTCCCGCGGCCGGCGCCTCGGCCGCCAGTCGGCCTGGGTCGTCGTCCGCCGCGCCGCCGAGCGGGCCGGGCTCGCCGACAGGGTCACCCCGCACGTGCTCCGCCACTCGTGTGCCACCCACCTCCTCGAGCACGGGGCCGACATCCGGGTCGTCCAGGAGCTGCTCGGTCACGCCGCCATCACGACCACCCAGATCTACACGAGGGTGACCGGCGACCTCCTGAGGAGGGTCTACGAGGAGGCCCACCCCCGTGCCCGCCGCCAGAGGACGGCCCCCCTGGCCCCCGGGAGGCCGAGCGGCAAGTAGGCTTCATACGTGGCACACGACGCGGCCGTCGACTACCGGGCCCTGCTCGAGGCAGAACGCGCCTCGCTCCAGCACCAGCTGGAGGAGCTCGGCTTCGGCGAAGAGGGCAAGATCGAGTACGACTCGAACTTCGCCGACACCTCGCAGGTCACTGCGGAGCGCGGTGAGGCGGAGACGCTCGCGGTCCAGCTGAAGGAGGCCCTGCAGGACGTCCTGAAGGCCCTTCGCAAGCTCGAGGACGGCACCTACGGCATCTGCGAGCGCTGTGGCCAGCCGATCTCACCCGCCCGCCTCGAGGCCAAGCCCGCAAGCGCCTACTGCATCGAGTGCGCATCCGTCGTCCGTCGCTGAGAGCGGGCGCAGTGAGCCGCCGCACCGGGTGGTCCTCGTCGCGCCGGCGTGTCCGGCCGAGCACGCCGGACCTCGTGGTCTGGATCCTGGCGGCGGTCGTCCTCGTGGCGGCGGTGACCCATGCCGTCCAGATCGGCCGGCTCAGCCTCTCGACGATCATCTTCATCGGGGTGCTGATCCCGACGATCATGTTCCACGAGGTCTCCCACGGCGTCGTCGCCTACTGGTGCGGCGACGACACGGCCAAGCGGGCCGGTCGCCTGAGCCTCAACCCGATGCGCCACCTCGACCCGATCGGGAGCGTCATCGTGCCGATCGGCCTCGTCCTGCTCGGCGGCCCCGGCTTCGGCTGGGCGCGGCCGGTCCCGGTCACCTTGAACCGGCTCCGCCACCCCCGCAACCAGGCGATCCTCGTGGCCCTCGCCGGGCCGATCTCGAACGCCATCCTGGCGGCCGGGGCGGCCGTCGGGCTCCACTTCCTCCTCGCCGCCCACCCCGACCAGGCCTTCCCCGTCGTCGTGACGATCCTGAGCGACCACGCCATCGGCTCGGGGGCGGTCTTCTGGCTCGGCACGGTGATCGGCTTCATCGGCCTCGTCAACCTGTTCATCGGCGCCTTCAACCTGCTGCCGATCCCGCCGCTCGACGGCTCCGCCCTGCTCGAGCGCTTCATCCCGATCCAGGCGCTGCCGACCTACTACCGGATCCGGATGGCCTTCATCATCGTGGTGCTCGTCTTCGTCTTCCTCGACCGGGGGCTGCTCGGCTCCCTCTACGTGCACCTCAGCAACTGGTACCTCACGCTCGTCATCCGCTGACCCCCGGGGTCGTCAACCGCGGGGGAGGAGCCCCATGGCGTCCTTCGCCCTCGCGAGCGTCTTCGAGGCCACGCCGGCGGCCTTCTCGGCCCCCTGGTCGAGCAGGGCGGTGATCTCGGCCGGGTCCGAGGAGTAGGTCTCGTAGCGCTCCCTCACGGGACCGAGCGCCTCGACGAGCGCCTCGGCGAGGTCGGCCTTCAAGGGCCCGTAGCGGTCGTAGGCGGCCGCCACGTCGTCGATCGAACGGCCGGTGACGGCCGCCATCAGCTCGAGCAGGTTGGAGAGCCCAGGCTTGTGCTCGGGGTCGTAGCGGACCTCCCCGTCGGTGTCGGTGACGGCGCGGCGCACCTTCTGGGCGATCTGCTCGGGGGTGTCGAGCAGGTCGATCGTGCCCTGGGGGGACTCGGCGGACTTGGACATCTTCGAGCCGGGGTGCTGCAGGTCCATCACCCGGGCGGCCTGGCGGGGGACGGCGGCCTCGGGGACGACGAAGGTCTCCCCGTAGCGGTGGTTGAAGCGCAGGGCGACGTCGCGGGTGAGCTCGAGGTGCTGGCGCTGGTCGTCGCCGACGGGGACCCGGTCGGCGTCGTACAGCAGGATGTCGGCGGCCATGAGGGCCGGGTAGGTGAACAGGCCCGCCTTCACGCTCTCGCGCCCGTGCGACTTCTCCTTGAACTGGGTCATCCGGGAGAGCTCGCCGAAGGAGGCGGTGCACTCGATCAGCCAGGCGAGCTCGGCGTGCTCGTGGACGTGGCTCTGGACGAACAGGGTGCACTGCTCGGGCTCGACGCCGGCTGCCAGGAAGCCGACGGCGGTCTCGAGGGTCCGGCGCCGGAGGTCGGCGGGATCGAACTCGACGGTGAGCCCGTGAAGGTCGACGACGCAGTAGAAGCAGTCGAACTCCCACTGGTCCGCCGCCCACTGGCGGAATGCACCCAGGTAGTTCCCGAGATGCAGCGCACCGGACGGCTGGACACCGGAGAAGACTCGCGTCATCCCCGCATGATAGGTCGGGGCCCTCGGGGCCGGGACCGGGGGAACGGCGCCCGCCGACCGCCTGGAGGGGAGGGATCCCTCGGTCGGCAGGGGCCGCCCGGTATCGTGAGACGAGTGCCGTACGCAGTCCGCACCGACGTCTTCGAGGGCCCCTTCGACGTCCTGGCCCGCCTCATCACCGAGCGGGAGGTCGACCTCTACGAGGTGCGCCTGTCCGACATCGTCGACGCCTTCCTCGCCGAGCTCGAGGCCATCGAGCGGCTCGACCTCGAGGTGGCGACGGAGTTCCTCCTCATCGCCGCCATCCTCGTCGAGCTCAAGTCCCGCCGGCTGCTCCCCGAGCGCGACGGGAACGTGAGCGAGGAGGACCTCGCCCTGCTCGAGGAGCGGGACTACCTGCTCGCCCGGCTCGTCGAGTGCACCACCTTCTCCGCCGCCGGCCAGAGCCTGGCCGAGCTCGAGCGCCGGGCCGCCCGCAGCGTCGCCCGCTCGGCCGGCCCCGACGAGCGCTTCGGGTCCCTCGCGCCCGACCTCCTCGCCGGCGTCAGCCCGGAGCAGGTCCTCGAGGCGGCCCGCCGTGCGCTCGAGGAGCGGCCGAAGCCTGCCGTGCACGTCGAGCACATCCTCGTCGACGAGGTCACCGTCGCCGAGGTGGTCGAGCGCCTCGCCGCCTACCTGCCCGGGCGCGGTCCCACCACCTTCCGGAGCCTGACCGGTGCCGCCCGCAGCCGGATCGAGGTCGTCGTCCACTTCCTCGGCCTGCTCGAGCTGTACAAGCAGGGGCTCGTCGAGCTCACGCAGGCGTCGAACTTCGGCGAGCTCACCGTCGAGTGGACCGCTCCTCCCGGCGACGGGCCCGAGGTCGAGGAGGTCATGGAGCTCTCCTCGACCGCCGCCGAGCGCGCCCGGGCGGCCCTCGTCGACGCCGACTACCGGGGCTAGGGGATGCAGCCGACCGCCGCCATCGAGGCCGTCCTCACGGTGGCCACCGAGCCGGTGGCGCCCGGCCTGCTCGCCGAGCTGCTCGAGCTCCCCGTCGAGACCGTCGAGTCCCTCTGCGGCGAGCTGCAGGCCGCCTACGAGTCGGAGGGGCGCGGCTTCGCCCTCGTCCGGGTGGCCGGCGGCTACCGGCTCCAGAGCGCCGAGGCCTACGCCGGCTACGTCGAGCGCTTCGTCCTCGACGGCGCCCCCCAGAAGCTGTCGGCCGCCGCCCTCGAGACGCTCGCCGTCGTCGCCTACAAGCAGCCGGTGTCCCGCTCGCAGATCTCGGCCATCCGGGGCGTCAACGCGGACGGCGTGCTCCGCCTCCTCACCTCCCGCGGCTACGTCGAGGAGGTGGGCCGCGACCCCGGGCCCGGCCAGCCCGTGCTGTTCGGGACGACGAGCCTGTTCCTCGAGCGCCTCGGCCTCGACTCCCTGGCGGAGCTGCCGCCCCTCGTCGAGTTCGTTCCGCCCGCCTCGACGGTCGAGCTGCTCGAGCAGGCGCTCAGGCCGGAACCGGAGGCGTGAGCCCCGCTCGGGGCGGGGAAGGCGAGGGCGGCGAGCGCCTCCAGAAGGTGCTCGCCCGCGTCGGGTTCGGGAGCCGCCGCACCTGCGAGGAGCTGATCGCGGCCGGCCGGGTCCGGGTGAACGGCGAGCTCGCCGAGCTCGGCCGGCGCGTCGAGGTCGAGCGCGACCTCGTCGAGGTCGACGGCGTGCCCGTCGGCGTCCTCCCCGGCCTCGTCTACTACCTGTTGAACAAGCCGGCCGGCGTGGTGACCACGGCCTCCGACCCCGGCGGGCGCCCGACGGTGGTCGACCTCGTCCCGGCGGAGCCGCGGGTCTTCCCCGTCGGGCGGCTCGACGCCGCCACCGAGGGCCTGTTGCTGCTCACCAACGACGGCGAGCTCGCCCAGGCGGTCGCCCATCCGAGCCACGGCGTCGACAAGGAGTACCTCGCCGAGGTGGAGGGCGAGCCGGCGCCCGGCGCCCTCCGGCGCCTTCGCGAGGGCGTGGCCCTCGACGACGGCCGGACGGCCCCGGCCAGGGTGTCGGCCCCCTCGCCCGGGGTGCTCCGCATCACGATCCACGAGGGCCGCAACCGGCAGGTGCGCCGGATGTGCGAGGCCGTCGGCCATCCGGTCCGGCGCCTCGTGCGGACCCGCATCGGTCCGATCTCGGACCGGTCGCTCCCACCCGGGGCCTGGCGCCCCCTCACGATCTCCGAGGTGCGGGAGCTCTCCCGGGCGGCCCGGCCGGCTTCGCCGGCAGGCAGGCGCCCTCGGTAGGCTGCCCGCTCATGGCAGCCGTCCTGAGGGCGCTCAGGGGTGCGACGACCGTCGACGAGGACACCGAGGAGCAGGTGACCGTCCGCGTGCAGGCCCTCGTCGCCGAGATGCTCGGGCGCAACGGGGTCGGCCACGACGACCTCGTGTCGATCCTGTTCACCGCCACCGAGGACGTCACCTCGATGTTCCCGGCGACCGCCGCCAGGGGAGCCGGGCTCGGCGACGTCCCCCTCATCTGCGCCCGGGAGCTCTCGGTGCGGGGCGGCACCCCCCGATGCATCCGGGTGATGATGCACCTCTACACCGAGACCAGCCGGGCGGAGCTGCACCACGTCTACCTCGAGGGAGCCCGCTCGCTGAGAGACGACCTGCCCGAGTGAGGGTCCACGTCGTCGGCCTCGGCCTCGTCGGCTCCTCGGTCGCGCTCGGGCTTCGCGGGCGGGGGGCGAGCGTCAGCGGCGAGGACCTCGACCCTGACCGGGCGACCCGGGCCCTCGAGCTCGGCGTCGTCGAGCGCCTCGGGGGCGTCGAGGACGCCGACCTCGCCGTCGTCGCCACGCCCGCCTCGGCCGTCGTCGCCACCGCCCGGCGCCTCCTCGGCTCCGCCGGTCCCGGGCAGCGGCTCGTCGTCACCGACGTCGCCGGGGTGAAGGGCCCGATCGCCTCGGGGCTGGTCCACCCCCGCTTCGTCCCCGGCCACCCGATGGCGGGGTCCGAGCAGGAGGGGCCAGACGGGGCCGACCCCGACCTGTTCGTCGGCGCCGCCTGGGTGCTCACCCCGACCGCGGGCACCGACGAGGAGGCCTTCTCGGTCGTCCGGGAGGCGGTCGCCACCCTCGGCGCCGACGTGGTCGTGCTCGAGGCGGAGCGCCACGATGAGCTCGTCGCCGTCGTCTCGCACGTGCCGCACCTCACCTCGGCGACGCTCATGTCGCTGGCGGCGGAGTCGCCGGTCGACCGGGAGGCCCTCTTGCACCTGGCGGCGGGCGGGTTCCGCGACATGACGCGGGTGGCGGCGGGCTCGAGCGCCATCTGGCCCGACATCTGCCGGGACAACGCCGGCGCCATCGTGCCCGTCCTCGACCGGCTGATCGGGCGGCTCGGCGAGGTGCGACGCATCGTCGCCGAGCGCGACCGCGCCGCCCTCGTCGCGCTCCTCGAGAGCGCAGGGGCCGCCCGGCGCAACCTGCCGGCCCGCGGTGCCCGGCCGCCCGAGACGAGCGAGCTGCGCCTCGTCGTGCCCGACCGGCCCGGCGTGCTCGCCGAGGTCACCTCGATCGCCGGCGGTCTCGGTGTCAACATCTACGACATCGAGATCGCCCACTCCACCGAGGGACCCCGCGGCGTCCTCGTCCTCGTTGTCACCGAGTCCTCCGCCGCCTCTCTAGCGAGCGCCCTGCGGCAGGGCGGCTTCAAGGTGGCCGTCTCCGCCGGCGCCCCGGCCCGCTCGGCGCCGTGAGCCCGCTCATCGCCATCGACGGCCCGGCGGGCTCGGGGAAGTCGACCGTGGCCGCGGCGGTCGCAGGGCGGCTCGGGCTTGCCCGCCTCGACACCGGGGCCATGTACCGTGCCGTCACCCTGCTCGTGCTCCGGGCCGGCGCCGACCCGGGCGACGCCGGGCAGGCCGGCGAGCTCGCCGCCTCGATGGTCCTCAGCCTCGGCGAGCAGGTCCTGCTCGACGGCGAGGACGTCACCGCCGCCATCCGCACGCCGGCCGTCGACGCCGCCGTCTCGGCCGTCTCGGCCCACCCCGGCGTGAGAGCCGAGCTCGTCGCCCGCCAGCGGGCCTGGGCGGCCGCGCACGGTGGGGGGGTGGTGGAGGGGCGCGACATCGGGTCGGTCGTCTTCCCCGACGCCGACCTCAAGGTCTACCTGACGGCCGACCCGGGCGAGCGGGCCCGGCGGAGAGTGGACCAGCGCGGCGCCGTCCCCACCGGGCTTGAGGTGGCCGAGGCTCCGGCCGAGGCGCTCGCCGCCCTGGCGGCGCGCGACGCCTACGACTCGGGGCGGCCGACGTCCCCCCTCACGGTCCCCGACGGTGCCATCGTGGTGGACTCCACCCATCTGAGCGTGGACGCCGTCGTCGAGGAGGTACTCCGGCACCTATGAGCGAACGCCCAGCCAAGGCGCCCCCGGTCGCCCTCCGGCCGCCGCACCCGCCGACCGGCGGCGAGCTGGCCCTCTACCGGGCCTGCCGGTTCGTCGCCGTCGGCGCCTCGCGCCTCGCCTTCCCGGGACGGGTCGTCGGGCGCGAGCACCTCCCCGAGAGCGGGCCCTACATCCTCGCCCCGGTGCACCGCTCCTACCTCGACTGGCTGCTCGTCGCCCGTGTCACGAGGCGCCGGCTGCGCTACATCGTGAAGGCGGAGGTGTGGAAGTCCAAGGCCGTCGGCCGCCTCATCGAGGCGCTCGGCGCCTTCCCGGTCAACCGCTCGGGCGCCGACCGTGAGGCCCTCGAGCGCTCCCGGGCCGTGCTGGCGGGCGGGGAGCCCCTCGTCATGTTCCCCGAGGGCACCCGGCGCTCGGGCCCGACCGTGGCCGAGCTGCGCGAGGGCGTCGCCTACCTGGCGCTGCGGGCCGGCGTGCCCGTCGTGCCGGTCGGCATCGGGGGGAGTGAGAAGGCCATGCCGCGCGGGTCGGCACTACCCCGGCCCCGGCGCGTCGACCTCGTCATCGGGGAGCCGGTGCTCCCCCGACCCGTCGAGGAGCGGGAGGGGGCCGCCGGCCGCCGGGCACCGGTGTCGCGCCGGGCGATGCGCGAGCTCTCCGACGAGGTGCGCGAGCAGATCCAGGCCTGCTTCGAGGAGGCGGAGCGGGTGCGCGACACGACGACGATGGACGGCCGGACGAGGCGCTGAAACCGAGAGCGCGCGAGTAGGGTGACCGACCGTGCGCGTGCTCGTCACCGGGGGAGCCGGTTTCATCGGACGCCAACTCGTCAGCCGCCTGCTCGAGCGTGGCGACGAGGTGACCGTCGTCGACCTGAAAGCGAGAGCCGACGAGGGGGTCCGCCACGTCCAGGGCGACCTGCGCGACCCGGCGACCACGACCGAGGCGCTGGCCGACGGGACCGATGCCGTGGTCCACCTCGCGGCCCTGACGAGAGTGCTGGACTCGATCAGCGACCCCGACGGGGTCTTCCGCACCAACGTGCTCGCCACCCACTACCTGCTCGAGCGCTGCCGGGAGCTCGAGGTGCCCTCCTTCGTCTTCGCCTCGACCAACGCCGTCGTCGGCGACGTCGGCACCAAGGTGATCGTCGAGGACATGCCGCTGCGGCCCCTCACCCCCTACGGCGCCACCAAGGCGGCGGCCGAGAACCTCATGTCCGCCTACTCCGCCGTCTACGGGCTGAAGACCGTCGCCCTCCGCTTCACGAACGTCTACGGCCGGGGCATGCAGGTGAAGGACTCGGTCATCGCTCGGATGATGCGGGCCGCCCTCTCCGGTGGCGGCATCCCGATCTACGGCGACGGCAGGCAGGTGCGCGACTACGTCTACATCGCCGACGTCGTGAAGGCGATCGAGCTCGCCGTCGACCTCGAGGCGAGCGACACCCTCGTCATCGGGAGCGGCGAGTCCTTCTCGGTGCTGGAGCTCGTCGATGCCGCCTGCGAGGCGACGGGCCGGCCGATCGGGACGGAGCACGTCCCTGCCAAGCCCGGGGAGATGCCGGCCGTCATCGTCGACAACTCGAGGGCGAAGAGCCGGGGATGGGTGCCCGACTACGACCTTCCCGCCGGGATGAAGGCGACCTGGGAGGACTTCCTCGCCACCTCCGGCTGACCGCCTCGCGGTCGGCTCCAACTGTACCGTCCAGACGGTATAGTCACCCCATGACGAGGAACTCCGCCGACACGCGCGCCCGCATCCTGTGCGCGGCCGAGGACCTCGTCATCCGCGACGGGGTCTCCAAGCTCACCCTCGAGGCGGCCGCCCACGAGGCCGGGGTGAGCAAGGGGGGGATCCTCTACCACTTCCCGAGCCGGGCGGCGCTCGTGAGCGCCATGGTCGAGCGCTACGTCGTCTCCTTCGACGCCGCCCTCGAGGAGCTCGACGCCTTCTCGGGCCGGCCGGGGGACTTCACCCGGGCCTACCTCGAGGCGACGCTCGCCGAGCCCCCGGGCGACCAGCGCGAGCAGCGCCTCGGGGGCGCCCTGCTCGCCGGTGTCGCCTCCGACCCCGAGCTGCTCGCCCCGCTCCGGGAGCGCTTCGCCGCCTGGCAGGCGTCGCTCGAGGACGACGGGCTGGCACCGGAGCTCTCGACCGTCGTCCGCCTGGCGGCCGACGGCATCTGGCTGAGCGACCTGTTCGGCCTGGCCCCGCTCGGGACGGAGCTGCGGGCCGAGGTGGGGCGCCGCCTCGCCCGGATGATCGACGAGGCGGCCGGAGCAGGAGGGGCACCGAGGGCGGCGACGGGGCGGGACGACACGGCGGACCGGCGCCGAGAGCACGAAGGGAGGTGACGACGTGAGCATGCGATCGAGATGGCTGACCGGCCGCTCGCCGGAGGCGAGGGCGACGACACGCGTCGTCGCCGCCCTGTCGATCTCGGCCTTGGCCGAGTGGGGCGGCGCGAGCTCCGTGCTCCCGCTGCTGCCCGTCTACCTCCGCCACCAGGGCTCGTCGCTCACCCTCGTCGGCTTCACGATGGCGGCCTTCTTCGCCGCCGCCGTGCTCGTCCAGTACCCGGTCGGCCGGCTCTCGGACCGGGTGGGGCGGCGCACGATCCAGGTCGCCGGGCTCGCCACCTACGCCCTCGCGAGCGTGCTCTTCGTCTTCCTGTCGGCGCCGGTGGCCGCTTTCGTCCTCCGGGCACTGCAGGGGGCCGGCGTCGGCGTCGTCGACGTCGCCAACTCCGCCACCCTCGGCGAGGTCGTCCCCGAGCACCAGCGCGGCCGCGCCTTCGCCGCCCTGTACGGCACCCGGACCGTCGGGATGGCCGTCGGCCCCTTCGTCGGAGGCCTGCTCGGGCTGTCGGGGATGAAGATCCTCTTCCTCGGGGCGGCGGTCCTCGTCCTCAGCGCGGCCGCGCCGATCCTCGCCTTCGCCCCGAAGGCGAAGGGCTACGAGCACCCGAGCGGAGTCCGGCGGAGCCCGCTGTGGCGGAACCGCTCCGTCCTCGGCGTCGGCGTCGCCTTCCTCGCCGGCGGCATCGTCATCGGGATGTACGAGGTCTGCTGGAGCCTCCTGCTCACCCTCCGCGGGGCGGCCCCCTGGCAGCTCGGCCTCTCCTGGACCTTCTTCGCCCTGCCCTTCGCCATCATGTCGCTCCCGGCCGGATGGCTCGTCGACCACATGGACCGGCGCTACCTCGTGGCCCTGGCGCTCCTCGGCTCGGCCGCCTTCGCCGCCGTCTACCCCTTCATCCACTCCGTCGCCTGGCTCATCGGTCTCGGGATCGGCGAGGCCGTGACGGTCTCGCTCGGGGCACCCGCCGAGTCGGCCCAGCTCTCGGGCTCGGTGCCCTCCCACGAGCTCGGCAGGGCCCAGGGGGCGGTCTTCAGCGCCCAGACGGCCGCCGTGGCGGTCTCGGCCAGCATCTCGGGGGCGCTGTTCGGGATCCACGCCTGGCTGCCCTACGTGCTCGCCGCCGGCGGGGTCATGTGCTGCCTCGCCGTGGTCGCCGTGCTCTGGCGCACGGTCTCCGGCCGGGGCTCGGTGGTTCCCGCCGCCGCCCCGGGGACGAGCCTCCCGCCGCAGCCGGCCGTCGTCCCGGCCGTCGCGGACGCAGCGGTCCTCAGCGAGGAGCCGGCGGCCTCTGCCCTCGGGCACGCCGGCTGAGCCGCTCGCGCCAGTAGGTCCTCAGCACCACCTTGCCGTAGCGGTAGCCGTAGGCGAGGTTGCCGCCCTTCTTCGAGGCACCGCCGGCCCTCGTCAGCATCGTGACGGGGACCTCGCCGTACGAGACGCCGTGGCTGAGGGCGCTGATGAGGAGCTCGGAGGCCTGGTACTGGGGCTCCTCGAGGGTGAGGTGGGCGGTGAGCTCGGCCCGAAAGGCGCGGATCGGGTTTGCCGTGTCGGTCACCTTCGTCCGGGTGAGCAGGCTGATGAGGGCGGCGTAGACGACCACCCCGGCGTTGCGCACGCCGTCGCGGTTGTGGGTCGCGCCGAGACGGCGCGAGCCGTTCACGAAGTCCTTCTCGCCCGACATCACCGGCCCGAGCGCCCGGGCGAGGTCGTCCGGGTCGCACTGGCCGTCCGCGTCCGCCGTCACGACGAAGCGGGCCCCGTACTCGCGGGCGACCCGGTAGCCGAGGCGGAGGGCGGCACCCTGGCCTCTGTTGACCGGGGCGATGACCGCCAGGGCGCCGGCTGCCCGGGCGATGGCGCTCGTCCCGTCGTCCTCGCCGTCGACGACGACGACGACCGAGACGGCCTCGCCCCCGATCTCCGCCGGCATCGACTTCACGACCCGCTCGATGTTCTCGGCTTCCTTGTAGGCGGCGATGACGACCGCCACGGGGTGGAGGAGCTGGCCGCCGTGGTGGGCGGAGAACTCCTCGAGGGCGACCCGGTCGATGAGGTCGTCGGTGGCGCGCCGCCGGCGGCGGTCCCGCTCGTTCACGAGGCGAGGGCGATCCCGCCGGGACGCAGCACCACGGCGGCGGAGCGCTCCCGGTCGGCGGCGGTCGGCGCCGAGGCGCCGGGCGGCGCCCCGAGGAGGCAGGAGGCCCCGAGCGCCATCGCCCGGAGGAGGTCACGCAGCTCGGGTGGGGGAGGGAAGTACTCGTCCTCGTCGGTGACGTGGACGACCTCGATGCCCCTGGCGGGGGAGAGGGCGTCGAGCACCTCCTCGACGAGCCACTCGGGCGCCGAGGCGCCGGCGGTGACCCCGACGACGCCCTCGAGGTCGCCGGGGAGCTCGGAGAGCGAGTTCACCCGGTGCACCCGCGGGCAGCCGTAGGCGGCGGCCGTCTTGGCGAGCGAGACGGTGTTGGAGGAGTTCGCCGAGCCGATCACGACGACGGCGTCGCAGCCGGGGGCGAGGGCCCGCATGGCGGCCTGGCGGTTCGTCGTCGCGTAGCAGAGGTCGGAGCGGCCCGGCATCCACAACTCCGGGTAGCGCTCCGTGGCGGCCTCGACGATGCCGGACCACTCGTCGTGGGCGAGCGTCGTCTGGGCGAGGAGGGCCACCGGCTCGCCGTCTGGCAGGTCGAGGGTCGCCACGTCCTCCACCGACTCGACGAGCCGGACGGCCTCGGGGGCGACCGCCATGGTCCCGATCGCCTCCTCGTGGCCCTCGTGGCAGACGTAGATGACGGTGTACCCCTTGCGGGCCCGCACCTTCATCTCGTGGTGCACCTTG
>JAKACF010000046.1 GCA_021821585.1 Actinomycetes bacterium | reverse complement strand
GCCGCCTCCCGGACGGACGTGGCACGCGTCTCTCCCTGCCGCTGCTCGGCGCCGGCCCGCTGCGGGCCGCGCCTCGGGGCCGCGCCGCCGTCGGCGGCCCGGGCGCTCCCGTTGCCCCTCGCGGCGCCGTTCACCCGCCGCTCCCCCCGGTGGCGCTCGGGAGCCGGGGCCTTGTCGGCTGAGGCGGACGAGGAGCCTCTCGTCGACTGCCCGGCAGGACGGCCGTTGGCCCTCTTCGCCGGTGCGCCCCGTGCCCGCCGCCCGCTGTCCCGGCCCCCGGCGGCGTCCCCGTCGGCCCCCTTTCCCGGCCGCGACGCACCGGCGTCCGCCGCCTCCTCGGGCGGTGGCGCCGGCTCGCGGCCGCGGCCGACGATGCGGACGTGGCGCGGCTGCGGGCCGGGTGACGAGGGGGGAGGGGGGCGGCGGTCCACGATCAGAAGCGGAAGTAGATGAACGGTGCCACGCCCGGCGGGCCGAGCGTGGTGATGAACAACAGGACGCCTGCCAGTGTCGCGCCCTGGAGCACCACACCGAAACGGCCGAACGCCTCCTGGCAGGCCGTGGCGAATCCCTTCGGCAGGTACTGGATGCCGATCCCGACGGCGATGGCGAGGACGACGGGGAAGGTGACCATCGGCGAGGGCATCGTCCAGCCGGTGACGAGGCGCGACAGCATGTCCCAGGCGTTGCCGAAGCCGGTCGCCCGGAAGAACACCCAGCCGAGGCAGACGAACTGGAAGGTCGCGAAGCGCTGCCAGGCGACGGCCAGGCGCCCCTCGGGCATGGCCGGCAGGCCCGCCTTCACGCGGCGCTGGCGCCGGTAGTGGCCGAGGCTCTGGCCGACTCCGTGGATGGCGCCCCAGGCGACGAAGGTCCAGGCGGCACCGTGCCACAGGCCGCCGAGGAGCTCGGTGATCATGAGGTTGCGGTAGAGCATGGCGAGGCCGCCCTGGCTGCCGCCGAGGGGGATGTAGAGGTAGTCGCGCAGCCAGAACGACAGCGTCATGTGCCAGCGGCGCCAGAAGTCCTGCAGGCTGCGGGCGGTGTAGGGGGCGTTGAAGTTCTCCGGGAACCGGAAGCCGAGGAGCATGGCGCAGCCGATGGCGATGTCGGTGTAGCCGGAGAAGTCGCAGTAGATCTGGACGGCGTATCCCCAGACGGCGAAGATCACCTCGAGCGCCGAGTGCTGGTTCGGCGCCGCGAAGACCGGGTCGACGATCGCCGAGGAGACGTAGCTCGAGAGCACGACCTTCTTGAACAGCCCCGCCATGATGAGGTAGGCGGCCCGCGGGAAGTCGATGTGGCGCGGGTTGCGCCGGTGGGCCCGCTCGATCTGGGGGAGCAGCTCCGAGCCGCGCACGATCGGGCCGGCGACGAGGTGGGGGAAGAAGGCGACGAAGACGGCGACGTCGAGTGGGGGTGCCGGGACGAGGCGTTCCCGGAAGATGTCGATGACGTAGGACAGCCCCATGAAGGTGAAGAAGCTGATCCCGACCGGAAGGGTGATGTTGAGCAGGGGGAAGGGCCCGTGCAGGCCGAGGCTGTGCAGGGCGTTGTCGATGCTCTGGGAGGCGAACCCGTAGTACTTGAACCACCCGAGCAGGCCGAGCTCCACGACGACGGTGAGGGTCAGCATGGCCCGGCGGCGGCGCAGCGTCGGCGCCCTGTGGACGAGGACGCCCCCGATCGTCGTGGCGGCGGTCGACCCGGCCAGGAGGAAGACGAACCGCCAGTCCCACCAGCCGTAGAAGACGTAGCTGGCAGCCAGGATGAAGACCTTCCACCACCTCGGGAACGGCGCGAGCAGCCAGTTCAGGGTGAAGACGATCCCGAAGAAGATCGCGAAGTCGATCGTGGGGAAGAGCAACGGCCAGCCTCAGAACGCGCCGCCGGCGCACCCGGCGCGCACCGACGAGGGAACGTTACTCAGCCAACATGAAGGCCTGAGATCGGGCAAGGAGTCGTTCACAGCAAAGGGCCCCGCGGCGTCATCACAGCTCTGACGCCTGCGGGGCCCTTCAGCTTGCGGAACGCCTCGGGAGGGAGACGGCTCCCTGCTCGCGGCCGGTGGGCCGGGGCGAGCCGGCTACTGGTGCGCCTTGATCGCCTCGATCAGCTTCGGCAAGACGGTGTGGACATCGCCCACGACGCCGAGGTCGGCGATGGTGAAGATCGGCGCCGACTCGTCCTTGTTGATGGCGATGATGTTCTTGGCGCCCTTCATGCCGACCATGTGCTGGGTGGCTCCCGAGATGCCGCAGGCGATGTAGACCGTCGGCTTCACCGTCTTGCCGGTCTGGCCGACCTGGTGGGAGTAGGGCACCCAGCCGGCGTCGACGATCGCCCGGGAGGCGCCCGGCGCCCCGTGCAGCAGGCCCGCCAGCTCCTCGACGAGGGCGTAGTGCTCGGCCGAGCCGAGCCCCCGGCCGCCCGAGACGACGACCGCCGCCTCGTCGAGCTGGGGGCCGGACCGCTCCTCCTCGTGGCGCCCCTTCACCTTGGCGCCGTCGGTGGCACCGGTGTCGGGGAGCTCGATCGAGGCGACCTCGGGGGCGCCGCCGCCGGCGGGCTCGGCCGCGAACGACTTGGCGCGGATGAGGAAGATCCCGGGGCTCTCGCCGGTGAAGCGCGCCTTCAGGACCTGCGTGCCTCCGAAGATGGCGTGCTCGGAGACGAGGGCGCCGTCCTCTGCGGAGAGGCCGACGATGTTGGTGAGCACCGGGCGGTCGAGACGGGCCGACAGGCGGCCGGCGACGTCCCGGCCGTCGTAGGTCTGGCCGACGAGAAGGGCGTCGGGCGCGCCCTCCGCCTCGATCAGCGCCGCGATGGCGGCCGCCACCCTCGGCCCGGGGAGCGAGTCGCCGACGTCGCCGGCGTCGTAGACCTTCGTGGCCCCGTGCTCCCCGAGGGTGGCGGCCGCCTCGGCGGCTCCGCTCCCCCAGGTGACGGCGCCGACGGTGCCGGCGAAGCTGCGGGCGGCCGCCAGCAGCTCGAGCGCGACGGTCGACGGCTCGCCGTCGCGCTGTTCGGCGAGTACCCAGATCCTGTCCACGTCCGCTCCTCCTAGAGAACCTTGATCTGCTCGAGATAGGCGACGATCCGCTGGTGGGCGTCGCCCTCGTCGGTGACGATCTCCCCCGCCTTGCGCTCCTCGGCCGCCTGGACCGAGATGACCTCCTGGCGGGCGCCCGCCGCGCCGACGGCGGAGGCCTCGAGGCCGAGGTCGGCGACCGTCAGCTCCTCGACCGGCTTCGAGCGGGCCGCCATGATCCCCTTGAAGGAGGGGTAGCGGGGCTCGACGACGCCGGCCGTCACCGTGACGACGGCGGGGAGCGGGCTCACGACCTCGTCGTAGCCGGCCTCGGTCTGGCGCTGGACCGTCACCGAGTCCGGGCTGACCTCCACCTTCTTCGCGAAGGTGACCGCCGGCCACCCGAGCAGCTCGGCGAGCTGCACCGGGGTGGTGCCGGTGTAGCCGTCGGTCGACTCGGTCGCCGCCAGGACGAGGTCGGGCTGGATCCGGGACACGGCGGCGGCGAGCACCTTGGCGGTGCCGAGGGCGTCCGAGCCCGCCAGCGCCTCGTCGCTGATGAGCACCGCCTTGGCGGCCCCCATGGCGAGCGCCGTCCGCAGGCCGGACGTCTCGTTGTTCGGCGCCATCGAGACGAGGGTGACCTCTCCCCCGCCGGCGGCCTCGACGAGCTGCAGGGCCATCTCGACCCCGTAGGAGTCCGAGTCGTCGAGGATGAGCTTGCCTTCCCGCACGAGGGTGTAAGTCGACGGGTCGAGCGCGAGCTCGCCGGCCGGATCGGGGATCTGCTTGACGCAGACGGCGACGTTCATGCCCCTGATTGTTCCCGACCAGGCCCTCTCTTAGCCAACCGGACCTCGCCCGAGGGCTCGGCGGGCGAGGCTCACCTCGTTCGTGATGACGGCGTCCACACCGAGACGGCCGAGCTCGGAGAGCCTCGTGGGGTCATCGACCGTCCAGGCCCGTAGACCGAGGCCGGCTCCGTGCGCCGCCTCGACGAGGGCGGCGTCGACGCAGGCCTCGAAGGGGTGGAGCGCCCCGAGGCCGAGGCGGCGTGCGGTCGCCACCGCCTCCGCCGGGTCGGCCGGGACGGTGAGCCAGCCGAGCTCCGCCCCGGCGTCGGCCCGCCGGAGCGCCGCCAGGCAGGCGAGGGAGAAGCTCGAGAAGACGACCGGGGAGCCGGCGCGCCGGCAGGCTGCCGCGGCCGCCCGGGCCACCCCCTCGCCGGGGTCGAAGTCCGGCTCGCCGGGCAGGTTCTTCACCTCCACGTTGACGACGAGGCCGGCGCAGGCCTCGAGCGCCTCGCCGAACGAGGGCACCTCGCTCGGAAGCTCGCCCGGGGCGAGGCGCCAGATCTCCCGCCCGTCGTCGAGGACCGGGTCGTGGTGGACGACGAGCGAGGCGCCGGCCGCCCGCCGGAGGTCGAGCTCGACGCCATCCGCGCCGAGGGCGGCGGCCGCCAGGAAGGCGGGGACGGTGTTCTCGCGCTCGGGCCCGTTCGGTCCGGCCCCGCGATGGGCGAAGACGAGGGTCAACGGGCCGCCCTGCCGCCGGGCGGCCGCCACGCCCGGCCGTTTGGCGCCCCGGCCGCCCGGGTAAGAGAGGCCGTCAAGTGAAGGAAGGGTCGTCGTCTGTGCTCGTGCTCACATGCTTGCAGGCGGTTCATCGTGGTCCTATCATCGCGAGCAGAGATCCGCTCGCCGACCCGGCCGGTTCCCGCTTCGACTCAGAGGTTCTCTGTGGTGGCCAGTACTTGTGATTGTGCTCACAGGTTGGCCCCGAACATGTTGACGACCGCACCGCACAGGAGGCGAGGGTGGCACTGACCTGGACCCGCTCCATCGAGTGGGACGCCGAGGACTGGCGAAAGAGCGCTGCCTGTCGGGACACCGATCCCGACTTGTTCTTCCCGATCGGCACGACCGGCCAGGCGGTGGACCAGATCGAGGCCGCCCGTGCCGTCTGCCTCAGCTGCGAGGCGCGGGAACCCTGCCTCGAGTTCGCCCTGGCGACGAACCAGGAGTCGGGCGTCTGGGGCGCCACCTCCGAGGAGGAGCGTCGCAAGCTGCGCAAGGCCTGGCTGGCCGCACGCCGCCGCCGGGCGTCCTGAGGCCGCCCGCCCGCACTCAGCGGCTCGTCGCCGCCCGGCAGGCCTTCACCAGCCTCGGAGGCAGGGCGACGGCACCCGCCCCGCCGGCGGTCGCCACCCCGCAGAAGCTGTCCAGGCCGACCTGCCACACCCCGGCCGCGTCGAGCACCGCCGACCCCGTGCTCCACGAGCCCCCCGCCAGCCGGTAGACGACCTCCGCCCGCCCGGGGGAGGTGAAGGCGACGTCGGCCACGACGACCGACCGGCGGGACTGCGCCGCCCGGTCCGCCGCCCCGCTGGCGGTCTCGGAGGTGGCCTGCGACCCGGGGGCGGCCGCCTGGAGCCGAGGGGGCACCGGAGCGCCCGCCACGGCGGAGAGCGCCGCCGGCAGGGCCTCGCCCGGGGAGCCGAAGGCCTGGTGGAAGGCCGCGACGACCGAGGCGGCGGAGAGGAGCGGGCTCGCCGGAGGACGGGCGGAGCCAGGTGCCGACCAGGCGCCACAGCCCGCGGACCCGGAGGCGGCGGCTCCGCCGGCGCCTCCTTGGAGCCGGGGACCGAAACCGACGAGGAAGCCGAGCGACTGGAGCGGTCGCCCGCTCGCGTTCTCGGCGACAGCACTGAAGATGCGGCCCTGGTCCGGCCGGGGCACGACCCCGCCGAGGACGGCGAGACCGCCCGTCGGCACCGCCTCGTCGGTGGCGCCGCCCGGCTGCTCGGCCGCCACCCGGGCGACCGAGGGTCCGACGGCGATCGTCGCGAACCACAGGCCGAGCCGGCGGGAGACGGGAACGATTCCCGAGTCGACGATCTCGAGCCCCGTCGGCGCGAGGGGCTGCATGCCGACGACGCCGGTCGCCGACCCGCTCACGGCGCCCTTTCGCGCCACGGTCGTGACGAGCTCGCCCCCGTAGCAGCCCGTCGCACGGCCAGCGGCCACCCGGACCGGCGTGAGGGCGTCCGCCCCGAGGGCGAGCCGGGTCCCGTCCTGGCCCGTACGGGCGAGGCCGACGGGTGCCTGCAGGACCTCCCGCAGCCCGGCGGTCGCCCCGTTCAGGTCGAACACCGCCGGCTGGCCCCCACGTCCGGGCGCCGTCGCCGACGGGCCGACCGGCAGCGGGCCGCCCTCGTTCCCGGCCAAGCCGGACAACAGGGCGTGCCGGGTGTGGCTCGGCACGAGGAGCGACCCGGTGGCCGCCCCGACGGCCGAGGCCGCCAGCACGACAGCCGCGGTGGCTGCCAGCCGGGAGCGGGCGGGCCGGGGCCGTGCCTCGATCCGCCGCCTCAGGTCGGCGAGGTCGGCCTCGACCCGCACGCTCGAGGCCTCGGCGCGAAGCGCCCGGCGGAGCCGCTCCTCGAGTTCTGTCCGCATCCGGTCGTCGCTCATGGCTCGAGCACCTTGCGCAGGCTGGCGAGCCCCCGGTGGATGAGCGAGCCGACCGTCCCCGGCCGGCAGCCGAGGACGGCGGCGATCTCCTGTTCGGACAGGTCGGCGTAGTAGCGCAGCACGACGGCCGCCCGCTGGCGGTAGGGCAGCCTGAGCAGCACGTCGTGCAGCTCGCCGGTGGCGCCCGAGCCCCCTCGCCCGCCGTCGGAGTCGACGACGTAGAGCAGCGGCCTTCGGTCCCGCTCCCGGCCCATGCGCCGGAAGTGGGACCGGCAGGCGTTGACGACCGCCTGCTTCGCGTAGTGGTGCGGGCTCTCGAGCTCACCGTAGCGGCGGTGCAGCCGGACGAAGCAGTCCTGGACGAGGTCCTCGGAGACCTCGAGCGACCCGGTCAGCACGTAGGCCAGGCGGACGAGCGATTGGTAGGACGAGGTGTACAGCTCCTCGAAGCTCGGGCGGTCGGGCCCGGCGGGCGCGGGTGCCTGCTCCTGCTCGCAGGCGGTGAGCTCCACCATCGCCATCGGGAGCTGAGACGCCGGAACGGCCTCCGATCTTGCGTCGGGGAGGTCCGCCGCCGCGAGAGGCTGGCTCGGCGGGACGGCGTCGCCCCCGCCCGGGCCCACCCACGCTTCCGCCATCTCACCCCCCTCAGTAGGCGCCCCCTGCCCGGTGAACCGGGACGTCGATCCGGACGAGGGTGCCGCCGTCGTCGACCATGGTGATGGTCCCGTTGAGCTGGGTCCGGACGAGGTCTCGGACGATCGACAATCCCAGACTGCGCGTGCTCTCGATGTCGAAGCCCAAGGGTAGCCCGACGCCGTTGTCCTGGACGGTCACGCCGTAACCCTCGGCGTCGTGGCGGAAGACGAGGTCGACGCGCGCCGGGGGCGCCGGCTCGTCCCGCCCGCGGGGCACGAAGGCGTGCTCGATGGCGTTCTGGAGCAGCTCGCCGATGACGACCGAGAGCGGCGTCGCCATCTCGGCCGGGATGTCGCCGAGCTCGCCCTCCACCCGCACCGCCACGTCGTGCGGCCCGACGTTGGACTCCCGGGCCATCTTCACGAGGGCGTGCACGATCTCGTCGAAGGGCACCTGGTCCCCCGCCTCGCGAGAGAGGATCTCGTGGACGACCGCGATGGCGCGGATCCGCCGCTCCGCCTCGGCGAGCGCGGTCCGGGC
Source organism: Actinomycetes bacterium (assembly GCA_021821585.1). GTDB lineage: Bacteria > Actinomycetota > Acidimicrobiia > Acidimicrobiales > Bog-793 > JAKACF01. The sequence goes on along the minus strand of JAKACF010000046.1, from coordinate 5,743 downwards.
GGCCGGCGCGTCGATCCGCCTCGCCTGCAGGCGGAGCAGCGAGGAGATCGTCTGCAAGTTGTTCTTCACCCGGTGGTGGACCTCGCGGATGGTGGCGTCCTTGGTGAGAAGGAGCCGGTCACGGCGCCGGACGTCGCTCACGTCCCGCAACAGCACGAGGGCGCCGGTGATCTCGCCCCGGGCGAGCAGCGGGAGGCAGCGGAACAGCAGCGTCACGTCCGAGCGCCGCTCGACCTCCTCGACCACCGGCAGGCGCGTCGAGAAGGAGTCCTGCACCACCGTCGTGTCGAGGCCGAGGGCGGAGAGGGTCGAGCCGTTGATGGCGCTCATGATCCCGATCCGGTGGAGGGCCGAGACGGCGTTCGGGGAGGCGAAGGTGATCCTGCCCCGCTCGTCGACGACCATGACGCCGTCGCCGACCCGCGGCGAGTGCTCGACGGGCAGCTCGTCGTCGGGGAAGGGGAAGACCCCCTCGGCCACCATGGAGGAGAACCGTTCGAACAGCTCGAGGTAGACGCGCTCGAGCGCCCCCCGGCGCCGGGCGATGCTCGGCGACCACACCCGGGTGAGCGAGCCGAGGATCTGGCCCGAGTAGCGCACGGGGATGCACTCGAGGCGGAGGTGACCCTCCCCCGTGTCGTTGCGCTGCTCCCCGACGCTGATGGCGCCCGTCCTGAGCGACTCCATCACGAGCGGAAGCTCGCTCGTCGCCACCACCTCGCCGACGAGGTCGATCTCGAACAGAGTCTGGCTCGTGGTCGGCCGGACCTGGCCGATGACGACGAGCCGCTCCTCCCCCGAGCCCGGGCCGTCCCCGAGGGGCCGGTAGGGCACGTAGAGCAGCAGGTCCGAGAAGCACAGGTCCGCCAGGAGGTTCCAGTTGGCCATGAGGCGGTCGAGGTGGCGGCGGGCACCCGGCTCGAACGCCGAGGCGTTCCGGTAGGCGAGGTCGAGCGGGGAGGTCATGGCGTGGGCGGCGTCCCGGGCGCGCCGAGCGGGGCGTCGGTTCCGACCCGCGCCTCGAAGCTGCGGACGGACCGGTAGCCCGCCGCCGCCGCGGCCGCCACCAGCTCGTCGTTGCGGTCGCCGACGCGGCCGGTGCCGTGGGTGTCGGAGGCGAAGGTGACCGGCACATCCCGTGCGGCGAAGCGCCGCAGCAGGCTCGGGGAGGGATAGTCCTCCCGGCAGGGCTTGACGAGGCCGGCGGAGGAGATCTCGGCCGCGAGCCCGCTCGAGGCGGCCGCCTCGGCGATCCGCTCCTCGCACTCCTCCACCACGCCGGCGTCCGGCACCCGGCCGGTGACCTTGATGAGGTCGGGGTGGGCGAGCACGTCGCAGGCGCCGGTGCCGGCGAGCTCCTCCAGGGCCTCGGCGTAGGCGCGCCAGCTGTCGGCGACGGGGCGGCGGTCCCACTCGGCCATCTGGGCGCCGTCCGCCAGGTCGTCGAACATCCAGTTCCCGAGCCAGTGGACCGATCCGAGCAGGACGTCGAAGGGGTACCCCGCCAGCAGGCGGGCCACGGCGTCCATCCGGCCCGGGTAGTAGTCCACCTCGAGGCCGATCTTGACCGGTAGCCCCGCCTTCTTGGCCGCGAGCGCCGTCTCGACGTACCGGTCGAGGTCGGCGGTGGCGTGGTGGTCGAAGTAGGCCTCGACCGAGGCGTCGAGGTGGCGCGCCGAGGGCCCCGTCACCGTCTCCCACCACCGGTCGACGATCGCCCTCCCCTGGACGAAGCGGAAGAGGTGCTCGGTGAGGGCGATCTCGCGCACCCCCTGCGACGCGGCGGCGGCGGTGTAGTCGGCGACGCGCCCGACGGCGAGGTCGCCCTCGTCGGCCTTCTCCTCATGCGGCCACAGGTGGACGTGGTAGTCGATCATCGCCGCTGCCGCCGGGTTGCCGGCGGGCTCTCCCCCCAGAGCGCCGCGCCCATGCGCAGCAGGCCGTCGAGGTCGGTGATCTGGCCCGGCTGGTAGGGAACGGTGACGGTGACGCTGTTGGACGCCGTCAGCTCGCGCAGCAGCTCGCCCTCCCGGGCGGCGACGAGACGGAAGTTGGCGAAGCTGTGCGCCACCTCCTCGAGGACCCGTGCGACGAGGTCGGCGGAGATCGGCTCCCCGTCGGCCTCGAGCCCGTCGCACAGCTTGTCGGCGAGCGCCGGGGCGTCTGCCGCCAGGGCGTCGGCCGCCCGGGCCGCCTCGGTGTCGGTGAACGAGGGCGGAAGCACCCGGTTGCAGACGAGCAGGCCGAGGTGGAGGTGGCGCTCGGCGAGGGCCGCCTTCATCTCGGCTGCCTCACGGCCGGGGACCGCCTCCAGGGTCGTGACGAGGAGGAAGGTGGTGCGGACGTCCCGCAGCAGGCGGTCGACGGCGTCCGCCCTCGCCACGAAGCCCTCCCGCATCGTCTGCAAGAGGATGAAGAAGTCGGCGAGGTCCGCCAGCAGCTGGCTGCCGAGGACGCGGTCGGCGACCTGGTAGAAGGGCCGGGACGCCATGTTGACGAACCGGGAGCGGTAGGGCACCGTCAACCACCGCAGCAGCCGCGAGGAGAAGAACTCCTGCATGCGGGCCGGCGCGTCGAGCAGGTCGAGGGCGTTGCGCGACGGAGGGGTGTCGACGACGAGCAGGTCGTAGTCGCCGTCCTCGTGCAGCTCGTAGAGGCGCTCCATCGCGATGTAGTCGTGGCCCTGGGCGAAGCGCCGGCTGATGTTCTGGTACAGCGGGTTGGCGAGGATCTGCTGGGCCGTGGCGTGGTCCGGGGCATGCCGGCGGACGAGAGCGTCCCAGGACTCGGACATGTCGAGCATGGCGGCGTGCAGCTCGCCCTTTGGATGGACCCCGGCCGCCTCGAAGGCCTCGTCGGGCACCCGGGTCGCCTGGTTCCCGATGCCGCGGATCCCGAGCGCGTCGGCCAGCCGGCGGGCCGGGTCCACCGTCACGACGAGCACCCGGCCCCCGAGGCGGGCCGCCACCGTCGCCGCCAGCGAGGCCGCCGTGGTGGTCTTGCCCACCCCGCCGGGACCGCAGGCGACGATGACCTCCTTGGCGGCGACGAGCTGCTCAATCTCCTTCGCCAATTCGGGGGTCCCCCCGCCCGCCGCCGGCTGGCGGGCGCGCGCCGGGCTCACAGCTCCTCCCCGAGCAGCCGCGCCACCTGGCGGATGGCGCGCAGGCCGTGCGCCCGCCCGAACAGGTACGGGAGGTACAGGGAGGGCACCGACTCGTCGATCCCCTCCCTCAGGCGCTCGAGATGGGCGGCGCCGTCGCGGCGGATCGTCACCGCCAGCCGGGCGGCCGACATGACCGAGGTGAGGGCAGGGACACCGACCCCGAGCGCCTCGGCCATCTGGTCGGTGCGCGCCCGCGAGGAGACGCTCTCGAAGACGATCTCCTCCCTCCGCCCGAACAGCTCGGGGAGCACCCGGTTGGCGATGACGCAGGCCAGCTTCACCGGGGTCTCCGCCTCGACCCGCGAGGCGAGGTCGACGGCCTCGGAGACCGGCATCTCCTCGGGGGTGCTGACGATGACCGCACCCGTCGTCGCCGGGTCGCGCAGGATGTCGAGCATCCAGCCGGTCTGGTTGCGGACGATGCCGACCCTGACGAGCTCGTTGATGCCGACCGGTGCAGCCAGCTGTCCGATCACCTGGCCGGTGGCGGAGGCGTCGACGACGACGAGGTCGTAGTGGTTCTCCCGCACCTCGTAGCAGAGCTTGCCGATCGTGAGGATCTCGCGGATGCCCGGCGCGGCCGTCGCCACGAAGTCGAAGGCGGACGCGACCGGCCCGATCCTCCCGACCACCGGCACCCTCGCGATGAGCCGCAGGTACTCGCGAAGCGACGCCTCGGTGTCCATGGACATCGCCGTCAGCAACGGCCCGACCCGCCGCCCGCTGAAGGGCGTCGACCCGCACTCGTAGGCGACCGAGAGGTCGCCCTTCGGCTCGACCTCGCAGACGAGGGTGCGCTTGCCCTGCTCGGACGCGAGCAGGCCGAGCGCGGCGGCGACGGTCGTCTTGCCGACGCCGCCCTTGCCCGTGACGAACAGCAGGCGTCGTGAGAGAAGGCTGATCAACTCAAGGGGCGCCGAAGCCCACCCTCCGCTCCTCGGACTGCGCCCCCACCTCGACGTAGGCGATCCGGGCGGTCGGGACGGCCACCCGGCGCCCCCGACGGTCGGTCAGCCACAGCACCCCTTCGGGCTCGGCCAAGGCACGCTCGACATCCGCGATGATCTGATCGCGGTCCACGCTCTCTCCGAGCTCGACGTCGAGCTCCTTCGGCGTCTGAATGATGCCGATCCGGACGTCCACTCAGTGCTCCTTTGCCTCGGCCCTCTCGGGCGGTCGACCATCAGGCGAGGCCATCGTAGGGGCCTCAGGCGGCCCCCCGGGGCAGGCGGTCGCTCGACCAGTCGAGACGCGCCACGGCCTGCGAGCAGGCATAGCGGTCGGTCATCCCGGCGACGTAGGCCACGGCGCCCCGTCCGGGCTGGCTCGCGTACTCCTCGGGCATCTCGAAGGGCCGCCGGAGGAAGTGCTCGACGAGCGCCCGGAGCATCTCGATCACCCGCTCGGACTGCTCGACCGACGACGGCCGCAGGTAGATGCGCTCGTAGTTGAACCGCCGGAGCTCGGCGAGCGCGGCGGCCATCTCCTCGCTCATGGCGACGCGGCCGGTCCGCGAGGTCGTCCGCACGACGTCCCCGATGAAAGCCCTGAGCTGGCTGCTCCGCGTGGCGCCGCATCGCTCGGTCACGAGCGACGGGAGGAACGACGCCTTCACGATGCCGGCGTGGGTGGCGTCCTCGAGGTCGTGTGCGGTGTAGGCGATGCGGTCGGCGAGGGCGACGACCTCCCCCTCGGGGGTGGCCGGGGCCGGCCGCGACCAGGAGTGGTTGCGGATGCCGTCGAGGGTCTCCTCGCAGAGGTTGAGGGAGGCGGCGGTGACGTCCGCGCCCCAGACGGCGTGGCCGAAGCCCCCGTCCACGAACGGCGAGAGGGCGTCCTCGGACGCGTGGCCCCCCGGACCGTGGCCGCAGTCGTGCCCGAGCGCGATCGCCTCGGCGAGGGCGACGTTCAGCCGGCAGGCCCGGGCGATGGCGGCGGCCACCTGGGCGACCTCGAGGGCATGGGTGAGCCGGGTCCGCTGGTGGTCGGCCGGGAAGACGAACACCTGGGTCTTGCCCGCCAGCCGGCGGAAGGCGGCCGAGTGCAGGATGCGGTCGCGGTCGCGTTCGAAGCAGGTGCGCCACTCGTCGGGCGCCTCGGCGAGCCGCCGCCGTCCGGCGCCGGCCGCCCGCGTCGCTCCCGGCGCCAGGGTGGCGTCCTCCAGCTGCTCTCGCGCCTCCCGGTCGAGGAGCCCGACGCCCGCCTCCAGCCCGGGCGCCAGCTCGTGGGCGGCCCGCACGCCGGCCTGGTCGCCGCCGAGGACGACGCCCTGGCCGTCCATGGTCGAGGCCCACAGAAGGGCCCTCTCGCTCAGCTCCGGGGCCTCGGCCGGCGCCACCTCGTCGGGGATGCTCACCACGAGGCGAGGATACGCCGAGGTTGTCATGCCGCAGCCGGCGAGGCGGCCGGCCGGCTGCTAGCGGACCGACAGCTCCGACCGGTAGACGCGCGACGGACCGAGCGAGGCGATCCTGCCGGCGAGCTCGGAGAAGGCCGTGCCGATCTCGCCGTCGGGGTCGGCGACGACGACGGGCCGGCCGGCGTCGCCGCCCTCGCGCAGAGCAGGGACGAACGGCA
>JAKACF010000045.1 GCA_021821585.1 Actinomycetes bacterium | reverse complement strand
GAGCTCGGCCGGCGTCATGTTGTCGCACAGCACGAGGGTGGCGCCGGCCTCGACGGCCTCGGCGACCTGGTCGAGCCGGTCGCACTCGACCTCCACCATCCGCCCGGGCCAGCGCGCCCTCGCCGTCGTGACCGCGGCGGTGATCGAGAACCGCCCGAGGTGGTTGTCCTTCACGAGGACGCCCTCGGAGAGGTTCCCCCGGTGGTTGACCCCGCCCCCGGCGCGCACGGCCGCCTTCTCGAGGGCGCGCAGCCCCGGCGTCGTCTTGCGGGTGTCCCACACCCGGCAGTCGGGGTTGGCGCGGGAGACGGCCTCGACGTAGTGGCTCGTCAGCGTGGCGACGCCGGAGAGGTGGCCGAGGAAGTTGAGGGCCGTCCGCTCGGCCGTGAGGATCGAGCGGAAGCGCCCGCGCAGCGCTCCAAGCACCTCCCCGGGCTCGACCCGGGCTCCCTCTCCGACCTCGAAGCTGGCCTCGAGGTCGCCCACCTGGCGGGCCGCCTCGACGGCGCACGCCGTGCCGGCGAGCACGCCCGCCTGGCGGCTCACGAAGAGCGCCTCCCCCTCGGTCCCGGCCGGGAGCAGCGACGCCGTGATGTCGCCGAGCGGCAGGAGGTCCTCGGCGAGGGCGGCCGCCACCGCCGCCCGGACGGCGGGCGCCGGGGGGTGGAGGTCGTCGGGAAGCGGCCCGGTCATCGCCGCCCGGCGGGGAAGCTGCCCTCGGGCGTGGCGGCGCCGAGGAAGCCGAAGCGGAGGCAGAAGCGGTCGGAGGTCTCGGTGAAGTCCGAGCGCGAGTGCGCACCCCTCGACTCCTGCCGGGCGTCGGCCGCCTGCACGAGGGCGCCGGCGACCTCGACGAGGTTGGCCACCTCGAGCTCGGCCGGGAGCGGCGCCCGGCCCTCGCCCGGGCGCACCACGTGGAGCTCGCCGAGCGACTTCGCCGCCCGGGCGAGCGACGCCTCGTCGCGGACGATGCCGGCGTCGGTCGTCATGATCCCCTGCAGCTGCGAGCGGGTGGCGGCGGCCGCCGCCGGGCGGTCGCCCGCCCCCAGAGCCGGCGCCTCGGCTCGCGCCCTCGGGCGCTCGAGGGCCACGACCGGGAGCGCCCCGCTCTCGAGGTCGGCGAGCAGCCCGGTCGGTCGCGGCCCGCTTTGGCCCGAGACGATGGCGTCGACCACCCGGGCCCCGAAGACCATCCCCTCGAGCAGCGAGTTGGAGGCGAGCCGGTTCGCCCCGTGCACCCCCGAGCAGGCGACCTCGCCGGCCGCCCACAGCCCGGGCAGGACGCTCGCCCCGTCGAGGTCGGTGGCGACCCCTCCCGAGAGGTAGTGGGCGGCCGGGGCGACCGGCAGCCACTCGGCTTCGGGGTCGTAGCCGGCGGCCGCCAGGGAGGCCTGGATCGTCGGGAACCGGGCGGCGAAGTCCGAGAGGCCGGTGCAGTCGAGCCAGACGTGCTCGGCCGAGGAGCGCGCCAGCTCGGCGGCGATGGCCCGGCTGACGACGTCCCGGGGCTGGAGCTCGTCGACGAAGCGCTCCCCCTCCCGGTTGCGGAGCAGGGCGCCGTGCCCCCGCAGCGCCTCGGAGAGGAGCGGCCTCGGCATGACCGGGTGGTGGAGCGCCGTCGGGTGGAACTGGACGAACTCGACGTCGGTGACGAGGACGCCGGCCCGAAGCGCCATCGCCACTCCGTCGCCCGTCGCCTCGTCGGGGTTGGTCGTGACGGCGAAGAGCTGCCCGGCGCCTCCGCAGGCGAGGACGACGTGGTCGGCGCGGACGGGGACGACCCGTCCCTCGGGGTCGAGGGCAGTCACGCCCCTGCAGCGGCCCCCCTCGACGATGAGGTCGATGGCGAACCAGTGCTCGAGCAGGGCGGCGGCCGACTCCCCGACGGCGGTCACGAGCGCCCGCTCCACCTCGGCGCCCGTCGCCGTCCCGCCGGCGTGCAGGATCCTCGGGCTCGAGTGGCCGCCCTCGAGGGCACGCTCGAGGTCGCCGCTCGGCAGCCGGTCGAACACGGCGCCGAGGGCGATCAGCTCGGTCACCCGCGCCGGCCCCTCGTCGACGAGGACCCGGACGGCCGAGCGGTCGCACAGGCCGGCGCCGGCCTTCAAGGTGTCGGCGAGGTGGCGGTCGGTCGAGTCCTCGTCGCCGGGCAGGACCGCCGCCACGCCGCCCTGGGCCCAGCGGGTGGTGGACTGGGCGAGCTCACCCTTGGTGAGGACGCCGACCCGGGCGCCTCCGAGGGAGGCGAGGCGGACGGCGGCCGACAGCCCGGCGACACCGCTGCCGACGACGAGCACGTCGAGCGGCTCGGAGGGCAGGTCCATGGGCACGAAACTACGTGATGGCGCGACCGCCCGGCGCCGGGCCGGCCGCCAGGTTGTCGATGAGGCGGACCGGTCCGACCTCGGCGGCGACGAGGAGGCGGACGGGCCCGGCGGCGTCGCCCGGCGGCAGCAGGCTGTCGGGATCGACGGCGGCGGCGTAGTCCGGCCGGACGAGCTCGTCGGTGGCGAGCAGGGAGGCCATCTCCTGTTCGGCCCGCTCGGGAGTGCCCCCGGACTCGATGACGACCCGCCCGGCCTCGAGCGCGCGGTAGAGCAGACGGGCGGCCGACCGCTCGGCCGGACCGAGCCGCCGGTTCCGGCTCGAGAGGGCGAGGCCGTCCCCGTCGCGCACGATCGGGCAGCCGACGACGGCGACGGGGAGGTCGAGGTCGGTCACGAGGCGGCGGACGACCACGAGCTGCTGGAAGTCCTTCTCGCCGAAGAAGGCGCTGCAGGGGCCGGCGAGGGAGAAGAGCTTCGTCACCACCGTCGCCACCCCCTCGAAGTGCCCCGGGCGCGAGCGCCCCTCGAGGAGCCCGGCGAGCGGACCGGGGACGACGACCGTCCCGGGGGGTCCGGTCGGGTACATCTCCTCGACCGACGGGGCGAAGACGGCATCCACGCCCGCCCCGGCGGCCGCCGTCAGGTCGGCCTCGAGGTCGCGCGGGTAGGCGCCCAGGTCGGCGGCGTCGCCGAACTGGAGCGGGTTGACGAAGATCGTCATGGCGACGACGTCACAGCCGCGACGCGCCGCCTCGACGAGCGACAGGTGGCCGGCGTGCAGGGCCCCCATCGTCGGGACGAGGCCGACGTGCGCGCCCGCCCTCCTGTGGGAGGTGAGCAGCGCCCGCCACTCGCTGCGCCGGCCGATCAGCTCCAAGAGGAGGAACGGGTCGGCACCGCCGGGGCGGGCACCGCCCCGGCGGTCTCGGCCTCACCACCGGCGCCGCCGGCGAGCAGGCGGGCGAGGGCGACCCCGGCGTCGTAGCCGGGCAGCTCGGCGGTCCCGAGCACCGCCCGGTGGGCGTCGATGGTCGCCTCGTCGCCCCGGGAGGCGGGCCCGGTGAGGGCCCGGGCCGGCCCGAGGAGGCCGACGTCCTCGAGGGCGCCCCGGGCGAGGGGGAGGAACGCCTCGAGGGGCAGGCCGGCCTCGGCCGCCACCCGCTGGACCTGGCCGAGGAGGGCGACGAGGTGGTTGGAGGCGATGCAGGCCGCCGCGTGGTAGCGGGCCCGCTCGCCGTCGGCGACGACGATCGGCTGGCCGCCGAGCAGCAGGGCGAGCTCGGTGGCGACCGGGTCGCCGCTCACCGCGAAGAACGTGCCGCCCCGCAGCCGGAGCGAGCCGATGACGGGGTCCGGCAGGGTGGCGAGGGGGTGGAGCGAGGCACGCCGCCCGAAGGCCGCCGGGAGGACGTCCAGGCCGAGCGAGCCCGAGCAGTGGACGAGGACGCAGCCCGGCGCCGGCTCGACGGCGGCGGCCACGGCGCCGAGCTGCCGAGCGGGGACCGCCAGCAGGAGGGCGTCGCAGCCCTCGGCGGCGCCGGCCAGGCGTGGGCTCCCGGCTCGCCCGGGGAGGAGCTCGACGTCGACGCCGGCGTCCCGCAGTGCCAGCTCGAACGAGCGGCCGGCGCGCCCCCGGCCGACGATGCGGACCTTCATGATGAGCCTCGCTTCCAATCGAGCCCCCGTGCGGGGTGCCCGTCGTGTTCAGCTACCCGAGAGTGTACCGATCCTGCGCACGGTGCCCTCGCCGGAAGGGCCGCCGGCGAGGCGCTCCCGCCAGTTCGGCGGGACCCTCGTCGGGTCGAGGTCCTCGAGGGGTGCGAGGACGAAGGCGCGCTCGGCCATCCGGGGGTGCGGGACGACGAGGTCGTCCTCCTCGATGTGCTCGTCGCCGTAGAGCAGCACGTCGACGTCGAGTGTCCTCGGCCCGTTGCGGACGGTCCGGACCCGGCCGGCGTCGGCCTCGAGGCGCCGGGCGAGCTCGAGCAGCTGCCGGGGCGAGGCGCTCGTCGTCAGCCGGACGACGCAGTTCAGGTAGGGCGGCTGGTCGGGCGGGCCGCCGACGGGCTCGGTCTCGTAGACCGGCGAGACCTCGAGGCCGGCGTCGAGGCGGCGGAGCGACGCCACGGCGGCGGCGAGACGGGCGCTGCGGTCGCCGAGGTTGGAGCCGAGGCCGAGGAAGACCTCCACTCACCGCCTCCGGCGGTGGACGAAGACCGCCACCGAGCCGAGGTCGAGGGCGACCGGAGGGCGCAGCTTGCGGACCCGCACGCCGACGGCCTCGCAGAGAGGGTGCTCGAGGACGAGCGAAGCGACGGCCTCGGCGAGCGCCTCGAGGAGCTGGAAGCTCTCCTTCTCGACGAGGGCGGCCACCGAGGCGGCGAGCACCCCGTAGTCGAGCGTGCGCCCGAGGTCGTCGCTGCTCGCGGCCGGCCCGAGGTCGGCTTCGATGTCGAGGTCGATCTCGAAGGGCTGGGCCCGTTCCCGCTCCTCGGGGAGGACGCCGTGGCGGCCGACGAGGCGCAGCCCGCGGACCTCGATGCGGTCGCCGAGGCTCATCGCGCCCGCGGGCGGCCGTCGTCCTCGGAGGCGACGTGGAGCTCGGGTGGCGGGTCGTCCTCGTCGTCGGGGAGCAGGCTCGGCCCGCTCGGTGCGGCGGCCCGGCTCGGGGGAGGCAGCGTGCCGGCGAGCGCCACGATCTGGCGGCCGGGCGTGCCCATCTGGCGCCGCAGCAGCTGCTCGGTGGCGGTGATCGCCCGGGGGCCGTCGGGGATCAGCCGGCTCCACAGCAGGTAGCCGGCGACGACCCCCATCAGCCGGTCCCCGAGCTCGTCCTGGTGGACGAGGAGGCGCTCGCCTTCGCGCAGCCAGCCGTAGACGGCCGGGTAGAAGTCCGAGAGCGGTTCGGCGAGGTCGGCGCCCGCCGGCATCGGGAAGTGCGCCCAGGAGAGCGCCAGCTCGTCATAGGCGTGCAGGTTGTGGGTCGAGCCGAGGATCGAGACGACGCGGTCGAAGTGCTGCGCCCTCAGCCAGAGCAGCTCCTCGTGGCGACGCACCTTGCGGTGGTTGCGGGCGTAGCCGCCGGGGCGCTCGGAGACCGCCAGGCGGTCCTTGATGATCCAGGCGAAATTGCGGGGGACGATGCCCGCCGCCCAGCGGCCCCTCACGGCTCGGCCCCGGAGCTGAGCGAGACGAGGCGGGCGGCCTCGACGGTCGCCCTCACGTCGTGCACCCTGACGGCCGCCGCCCCGCAGGCCATCGACCAGGTGGCCGAGGCGAGCGAGCCCTCGAAGCGCTCCTCGACCCCGCGGGGGGCCGCCTCGGGACCGCCGGCGGCCAGCCGGCCGAGGAAGGACTTGCGGCTGGTGCCGACGAGCACCGGCCAGCCGAGCGAGACGACCCGCTCCAGCCGGGCGAGGAGCGCCAGGTTGTGGTGGGCGGTCTTCCCGAAGCCGATGCCGGGATCGACCCAGACCTCTTCCACGCCGGCCGCGGCGGCCGCCTCCGCCCGGTCCGAGAGGAAGGCGCAGACCTCGCCGACGACGTCGTCGTAGCGTGGTGCGGTCTGCATCGTCTCGGGCGTGCCCTTGGCGTGCATGGCGACGTAGGCCGCCCCGGTCTCGGCCGCCACCCCCGCCAGGCCGGCGGAGACGTCGTTCACGATCGTGGCACCGGCGCCGACAGCCGCCCGGGCCACCCCGGGGGAGGTGGTGTCGATCGAGAGGCGGGCCCCGCCGCTGCGGACCCGGTCGTCCTCGGCCAGCGCCTCGAGGACCGGGAGCACCCGGGCCAGCTGCTCGGCCTCGGCCACCGGGCGTGCCCCGGGCCTCGTCGACTCCCCTCCGACGTCGACGATGTCGGCCCCCTCGTCGAGGATCTCGCGCCCGCGGCGGAGGGCGGCGTCGTGATCGAAGTACCGACCGCCGTCGAAGAACGAATCCGGAGTGACGTTCAGGATCCCCATCACGAGCGGACTCACGAGGGAAGCGTAGAGCCTCACGCCGGCTGCGACCGGCTTCCCCGCACGAAGGCCATCGCCTCCGCCCTCGTCGCCGGGTCGTGACGGAACAGCCCGCGCACCGCCGAGGTCACCGTCAGCGCCCCCGGCTTGCGGATGCCGCGCATCGACATGCACAGGTGCTCGGCCTCGATCACGACGAGCACGCCGCGGGGGTGCAGCGCCCGCTCGATGCTGTCGGCCACCTGCGAGGTCATGCGCTCTTGGACCTGGAGCCGCCGGGCGTAGCCGTCGACGACCCGGGCCAGCTTCGACAGGCCGGTGATCCGTCCCTCGGTCGAGGGGATGTAGGCCACGTGCGCCCTGCCGAGGAAGGGGACGAGGTGGTGCTCGCACAGCGAGGCGAAGGCGATGTCGCGCACCATCACCATCTCGTCGTGCTCGGCGGCGAAGGTGACGGTGAGGAAGCGGTCGGGCGACTCGTCGGCGTCCCCGAACAGCTCCTCGTACATGCTCGCCACCCTGGCGGGCGTCCGCTCGAGGCCCTCCCGGCCCGGGTCCTCGCCGATGGCGGCCAGCAGCTCGGCGACGGCCGCCTCGACGCGGGCCTGGTCGACGCTCACTCCGGCTCCCCGGCGAGGTAGACGCGCAGGTCCGGAAGGTTGCGGTAGCGCTCGGCGACATCGAGCCCGTAGCCGATGACGAACTCGGGGTCGATCTCGAAGCCGACGTACTCGACGTCGAAGTCCGCCCGCTGCTGGCCGGTCTTCTTGAGCAGCGTGCAGATGCTGAGCGACTCGGGCCCCCTCGCGAGGAGGCTCTTTCGCAGGTACGAGAGGGTGAGGCCGCTGTCGACGATGTCCTCGATCACGATGACGTGGCGGCCCGTCAGGTCGATGTCGAGGTCCTTCACGATCCGCACGACGCCGCTCGTCTTCGTCGCCGTCCCGTAGGAGGCGACCGCCATGAAGTCGAGCTCGGCCGGCAGGCTGATGGCGCGGGCGAGGTCGGCGAGGAAGACGAAGGCGCCCTTCAGCACGCCGACGAGCAGCGGCGGGCGGTCGGCGTAGTCCTTGGAGATCTCGGCGCCGAGCTCGGCCACCCTGGCGGCGATCTCCTCGGCCGAGACGACGACCGGACCGAGGAGCGGGTCGTTCGCCACCCACTCCGGTTCGCTCGACGTGGCGGCTCGGTCGTCTCCCTCGGTCACGGGCGAGGAGGTTACTGGACCTCCGGGACCCCGTCGCGGTGGAGGACGAGGCGACCCTTCATCCTTCGCACCGAGACGCCGCCGGCGATCTCGCAGGCCCGCACGGAGCCGGCCGCCACCTCGAGGACCCGCTCGACGGCCGCCGAGGAGGGCGGGTGCTCGGCCGCCGTGGCCCGCCGCAGCCACGCCCTCACCGCCCGGCGGGCGAGCGGGCGGGGGGCGTCGGCGAGCTCGCGGGCCGACGTCGGGTCGAGGGCCGACGCGAGGCCGCAGAGGAACGCCTCGTCGTCGGAGAGCAGGCCCGCCTGCCGGCAGAGGACCGGGACGACGTCCCGGCCCGACAGCTCGTTCAGTGCCGGGACGAGCTCGTGGCGGACGCGGTTGCGCAGCTGCGCCCGGTCCTCGTTGCTCGGGTCCTCCAGCCACTCGATGCCGGCCTCCCGGCAGACCGCCCGCGTCTCGGCCCGCCGGATCCCGAGGATCGGGTGGCGGGCACCGGGCACCATCCCGGCGAGGCCGGCCGCGGCCGAGCCCCGCAGGAGGTTGATGAGGACGGTCTCGGCCTGGTCGTCGGCGGTGTGCCCGGTGGCGACGTCCTCGGGGAGCACCGAGAAGCGTGCCGCCCGGGCGCGCGCCTCGAGGTTCGGCCCGGGGGCGAGCTCGACGCGAAGCGAGACCACCTCGACCGGTCCTGAGCGCTCGTCCCGGGCCCCGATGACCGCGGCTGCCGCCTCGACGACCTCCACCTCGGAGTCCGAGCCCGGCCGCAGCCCGTGGTCGACGTGGTAGGCGACCGGGCAGAGCCCGGCCTCGCTCGCGAGGACGAGCAGGGCGAGGGAGTCAGGCCCTCCCGAGACGGCACAGGGGAACCCGGGGCGTCCGGGCGCGTCCGGGGCGGCCGGCGGGAAGCTGCAGCGCTCGAGCAGGCTGCGGGCGAGCGCCCTCGGCGCCGGCTCGCCCGGCTGGAGCAGCCGGAGGCGCCCGGTCCTCATGGCCGGGCTCGGCGTGGCGCCGGGCGTGCCATCAGGCGATCTCGCGGGAGCGTCCTCCGACACGGTCGATCCACGAGGGCGGGTTCCGGACCTCGTCCAGGCTCGGGAGGTAGCTCGCGTCCTGCCAGACGAGCGCGAACAGCTCGGGTCCGCCCGCCGCCTCGACCGCCCGGACGAACAGCTCCCCCTCGCGGTACTGGCGCATCTTCTGTTCCATGCCGATCAGCTGCTGGAGGAGCTTCACCACGCCGCCGGCCGACTCACGCCTGCGCTGGAGGGTGTCGGCGAAGCGCTGGGCGCCGGGGACGCGCTCGGAGGCCGCCCGGTTCATCACGATGTCCCCGTGCCCCTCGAGCAGGCTCATGAGGGCCTGGATCGAGCGCAGCACCGCCTGCTGCTCGGGCGTGGCGAGGACGCCGACGAGCCCGGACTCGGCGATCGGGTTGCGTCCCGAGCGGATCTCCCCCGCCATGCGGGTGAGCGCCCCGGCGAGCGCCTTCGGGTCCGGGGCGGCGATCGAGACGCCCTCGTCGACGAGGTCGAGGAAGTGCCGGCGCATCCAGGGCACGCCCGTGAACTGGGCGCGGTGGGTGAGCTCGTGCAGCGCGATCCAGAGCCGGAACTCCTTTGGCGGGAAGCCGTGGCGCCGCTCGAGGGAGACCACGTTCGGCCCGACGTAGTAGACGACGTCGCCCGGCATGTCGGCGTCCTCGGTGAGGAGCAGGTCGTACTGGCCGAGCACGCGCGTCGACATCCACCCGAGCACGGCGCCGAGCTCGGCGCCGGCGGCGGCGGCGGTCGCCTTGGCCACGGGGGCGGGCAGCCGGCTCGTGAGCGACCCGCCGGCGTTCTTCTCGAGAAGCGGCGTGAGCAGGCGCCGGAAGGACCGGATGTTGGCGCGGATCCAGCCTGGCCGGTCGGTCACCTCCGCCCGGGCCGGGCCCTCCAGGCTGGCGAGCCCGGTGGCCTCGGTGACGAGGCCCTCGGCGACCGGGGTCATCTCGGCGAAGTCGTCCCGCAGCCGGGTGAGCGTGCGGCTGTCGAGGTCGGGCGCCTGCCGACGGGACACCATCACTGCCACCTTCTCGGCGACGGTCCAGTCGATGGGAGTGGGCGGCACGGGCTAGGCCGTCGTCTCTTCGTGGGCGTGGTCGATGGCCTCGGCGATGCGCAGCCGCAAGGTGTCGGGGACGCTCTCCTGACACTTGCACGCCACGACCTTGCGCAGCTCGGCCTCGAACCCGAACATGTTGAGGCACGGCGAGCAGTGGTTGAGGTGCGCCTCGATCTGGGCCCGCCGGCCCGTGGTGAGCTCGCCGTCGAGGAAGTGGTAGATGCGGTGGAGGGCCTCTCGGCAGTCCAGCTCGTCGTGTTGCTCAGTCGATCCCATTCCCGGTCCCCGGCTCATCCGGACTGTGCGGTGACCAGTCCGTGCTCTTTGCCGAACTCGTGCAACGCCTTTTGCAGCGCCCTTCTTCCCCGATGGAGCCGGCTCATCACCGTCCCGATCGGGACGCCGGTGATCTCCGCGATCTCCTTGTAGGAGAAACCCTCCACGTCAGAGAGGAGGACGGTGATGCGGAAGTTCTCCGGCAACGACTCGATCGCCTGCTTCACGTCCTCGTCGGTGAAGCTCTCGAGGACCTCGTCCTCGGCGCTGCGGCCGGCGGCGGCCGCCTCGAGACCGCCGAGGCGCCGGTAGAGGTAGAAGTCCTCCACCTCCTCGAGCTCGGTCTCGTCAGGGTGCCGCCGCTTGGAGCGGTAGGCGTTGATGAAGGTGTTGGTGAGGATCCGGTAGAGCCACGCCTTCAGGTTGGTGCCCGCCTTGAACGAGCCGTAGGCGCGGTAGGCCTTCAGGTAGGTCTCCTGGACGAGGTCCTCGGCATCGGCCCGGTTGCGCGTCATCCTGAGCGCGGCGGAGTAGAGCGATCCCATGTACTGCTCGGTGTCCTCCGCGAAGCGCGCCTGATCGGCCACCACAGCACCCTACCGGGCGGCAGGGGCACCGTGGGCTCAGGACGTCCGGAGCAGGTCGCGCGGGTCGACGACGAGGGCGAGGCGCTGCCACCAGGCGATCCGGCGCTTGGCGGCCCGGCGGATCGTCGCCGCGTCGGCCCAGGCGGCGGCCGCCTCCACGGCCGAGGCACCGCCGGCCTCGACCGGCGCGTACCAGAGGCGGTCCATGCGCGTGGCGAGCCGGCCGAGGGCGTCGCAGGCGTCCGGGGTGAGGATGCCGAGGCGCCGCACCCTGTCGGCGAACTCGAGGTGGGTCTCCGCCCGGCGCCGGTGCGCCCCGGCGATGGCGAGCAGCCAGCCGGCCGAGGCCCACGCCTCCCCGATCGCCCGGCGAGCCTCCCGGCGGTCGCGGCGGCGCCTGCGCAGCCGCCAGGTGGGCACGCCCCCCGCCCAGACGACGCCGAGGCCGACGAGGCCGAGCGCCACGTCGGCGGCGTCGCTGCTGCCGACCTGTCGGGCCGCCGGCTGGGCGGCGGGGTGGTGCTTCGTCGGCGGGGTGCCGGCCTTCGCCCCACCGGGCCGGATCCTCCCGAAGTTGGACTTGATCGCGAGCGAGGAGGTGGGCACCGTCGTCCCGCCACCGGGGGTGGTCGTGCCCGGGCCCTTCGTCCCCTTCCCGCTCGCGAGCGGCGTGCCGGGGGTCGGCTCGAAGCCGACCCAGCCGAAGGGCGACATGAAGACCTCGGGCCAGGCGTGCACCTCGGCGCCGGTGACGGTGTAGGTGTCGGGCGCCACCTCCTTGCCGGGGAGGAAGCCGACGGCGACGCGGGTGGCGAGGCCGTCGATGCGCCCGAGGACGGCGAAGGCGGTGGCGAACTGCTGGCAGTAGCCGGTCCGCGAGCCGAACAGGAACGACTCGAGCGCCTTGTAGCTCTGGCTCGTGTCGGCGATCGCCCCGGTCGGGGTGACCGAGGGCAGGTGGTAGACGAAGCCGTGCCCGGACAGGAAGTAGTCCTGCAGGCGGAGGGCCGTGAGATACGGGTTGCCGCCGGTGCCGGCGGCGATCGACCGTGCCAGGTGGACGATCCTGGCGGGCACCGGCCCGGGGAGGCTCAGGTCGACCGGCGGCGGGGCGCTGCCGAAGGGGAAGGCGCTCCTCAGCGTCGACGGCGAGGAGGGCGGCAGGACCGCCTTCAGCCCGTAGCTGAGATGTGCCGTCAGCTCCTGAGGCGAGACGAGCGGACCGCCGTGGCCGAGCTCGGAGACCTCCGACAGGCCGTCGACGGCCGAGGTGACCCCGGGCGAGGGAAGGAAGCGCCCGCCGAGGGTGGAGATGTCGACGACCTGCTCGACGACCTTCCCGCCCCCGACCAGCGGGAGCGGGGCGGGCGGGTGCCGCTCGATGCTCTGCAGCGAGGTGGAGAACTGCGGGACGGCGGTGGACTGGCCGGTCCCCCGGCTCCAGGCGTTGCCGTTGAACCTGTCGAGGGTGAGCAGCACCTCCCGTGTGCGCACGGCGCTGTGGACGGTGAACAGCAGGCCGTTCGAGTTGTCGATCTCCTGCTCGGCGACCTGGACGAGGTCGCTCACAAAGACGTGGTTCGGCTTGGCGTTCGTCCCGACCCCCGTGCCGCCGGCGCCGTGCCGGCCGGCCTTGAGCCCGTGCCAGGCGATGAGCGGTGCGCTCGTCGCACCGGGGAGGAGCGGCCCGACGACGCCGGCGGCGACCGCCGCCACGAGGGCGAGCGCCGGCAGCGCCCAGCCGAACTCGGGCAGGCTGGCCGCCCCACCGTTGCCGCGCGGCTGCCCGGGAGCGTGGTCGTCGGCGGCGCTGCGCGCCATGACGACCATGCGCCGGGCGCGGCGGTCGCGCTGGGAGGTGAGGAGGAAGGCGAGCGCCGAGGCCGCCACGAGGGCGAGCTCGGCCGCCCGCCCCGTCGAGGTGCCGAGGGTCCCGACGAAGACGATCACGTCGAAGGCAGGGACGAGGGAGAGCACGGCGGGAAGGCCGGCATCGGCGTAGAGCACCTCGGCGGCGAGGGCGACGGCGCCGGCGGCCCACGAGGCGGCGAGGACGAGGCCGGGCGCCTCGACGACCGGGGCGATCCTGTCGGAGAAGATGGTCCAGGCGCCCTGCAGCTGTCCGTTCACGACGTGCCAGGTGGGCCCGAGCGGAAGCAGGCCCGAGAAGGTCGAGCCGTCGACCACCGCCAGCGGGAGCAGGAAGGCGACGCCGAGGGCGAGCAGCCACCCGAGGGCGCCGACGAGGGGGAGCAGCCGCTTCGGGGCGGTCCCCGACCGACGCAGCAGCCGGCGGCCACCGCCGGCGAGGAGGTGGCAGGCGGCGCAGGTGGGGACCACGACCGCCAGCTCGCCGGGTCCCGAGAAGCAGCGGGCGAGGGTGGAGACCGTGACGACGTCGGTCGCCGCCAAGAAGAGCCAGGGCGCGAGGGCGCTCCGGTTGCCGTCGACCGGCGGGGAGGCGGCGCGACCGCTCACAGCCGCACCGCCGCCGTCTCGCCCGACTCCCACAGCTCCTCGAGCGAGCCGCCGAGCCGGAGGCTCACCGAGAGGTGGCGCCGGCTGACGAGCTCGAGCCCGCTGTCCGCCGCCCCCGCCGCCACCTCGACGAGGGCCGAGCTCGACGGGATGAGCTGCGCCGGCGCCGCCCCGAAGAGCGTCGCCATGAGCGCGAGCTCGGGGCAGGCCCCGACGAAGAGGACGACGCGCTCCTCGAGGGCGCCCTTCGGGAGGCCCGGCACCCGTCCCCCGTCGTCCGGGCGGACCGCCCGGCCGGCGACGTCGGTGAGCGTCTCGAGGGCGGTGTCGAGGTGGCGGGGGCCGGCCGCCTCGCCGGTGTCGGCGCCCCCTGCCACGACGAGGCGGAAGGGCCCCTCGCTGCAGGCGGCGGTGAGGAGGCTCGCAGCCGCGCTGACCGCCTCCTCGAAGCCGTCGGCGCCGCCGTCACGGTCTGTCGGGACGTAGCGCTGGGCGAGCACCACCGTCACCCCGGTGCTGACGTCCCGCTCCCGGTCACCGCCCTCTCGGACCATGAGGTCGCCGATGCGCGCCGTGGTGGGCCAGTGGATCCGGCG
>JAKACF010000044.1 GCA_021821585.1 Actinomycetes bacterium | reverse complement strand
ACCAGCGCCGCCACCGAGGGGAGCGCAGCCGCGGACTGCACCTGCTCCTCAGCCATCGATTCCTTGGATCCGCCGCAGCGCGGCCCGAACGGTGAGATCTGCGACGGCGAGGGAGCCGCGGGCGAGACGGCCGGCGAGCCGCGGGTCCTGAGCAAGTCGCCAGGCCCATTCGAGCGACAGCTTGCAGACGACCCGAGGCGGTGCCCTCTTCACGCCCGTGACCGTCTCGACCGCCCCTCCGATGATGGCGTACAGAGCAGGGTGAAGTCCGTGGAGCCGCTCAGCCCAGAGAGCCGACTTCGGAGAAGGGAGGGCGACGAGCACGAGCTCGGCACCAGACGAGCGAAGCGTAGCCGCCACTCTGCGCACGTCCTCCTCAGACGGTCGCTCGGCGAAGCGACCCCCGACCGTCAGCCATGAGGGCTTGAGCTGGCGAAGGCGCTCGCCGGTCTCCTCCGCTCCGCCGAGTACCGCGACCGTGGAACCGCCGAGGAATTCACCAGTGAACGCCCTCTCCACGAGTTCACGGCCTGTGAGCCGCGGCCCGGTGGCGTAACCGGCGAGCCTCAAGGGAAATCGGACGCCGTTCCCGTCAATGAGCACGATGGCCCCTCGCCGCAGCCGCGCTCGGTAGTCCTGCTCGGTCAACGCGAGATACGCCTGATATGGAGCCAGGGTGAGGATCAGTCCACCGCTGCGGGCCTCGAGCCTTCCCTTCGCCCAGGCCTCGAGGATGGGCCATGTCGTGAAGGTGCTCGGCAGCCCCAGTCGGATCTCGGTGTGCGGGACGTCGGCCCGAGGCGAATGCTCGGGCAACTCCTCCCCGAGGAGGCCGCGATCTCCCCGGTCCTCCGCCGGGAGCAGCGCCTGGAGCTGCTGGAGCTGGCAGGCCACCCGGTCGAGCTGAAGTTGGCGGGCGTCGTCTGCCGCCTCGCGCAGGCGAGGGTGCTCCGCCACCGCCCGATCGAGGGCGGCCGCAAGTGCCGCCGCGTTGTTGGCCGTATGGACAGCCGCCGGAAAGACCTCCCGGAGAGTCGGCCAGTCGCTCACGACGAGCGGGCGCCGGGCGTAGACAGCCTCGTAGCCGGCCCTCATCACCGACGTCGGCTCCGTGCTCAGGGTGACGACGACGTCGGCCGCTTCCAACTCGCGGACGTAGGCCTCCTGCGAGAGGAAGCCGAGAAAGCGTACGTTGCGTGGAGCCGTCCGTATCAGGGTCTTCGGACAACGCGAGAGCCGCCCGGTCATCCGGATCTCCATGTCGGGCCGGAGCCTCGCCGCCCTGATGACCTCATCCACGGGCTCATCGCCGCCGAAGGTGCCCACGAACAACACCCGCGGGTGGCCGGTCAGAGGCTGAGGTGGTGCCACCCTCCATTGAGGAGGCGCCTCATGAAACGTGAGACCGGTGGCGCCCCATGACTCCAACCGTCTGACCCACTCCGGGGCTGTCACGAGGCATGCGGTGACCCGGGAGGCCAGCCAGCGATGTTGGCGCTGGAGCCTCTTCGAGACGTCGTCGTGCTGGGCTCCGAAGGCAGCCGGGTGGTCGTCGAGGATCACCGTTGCGCCGCTCAAGGCGCCGTACAGCCAGGCCAGCAGCCCAGGGATGATCGGGGGATTTGTCGCGATCACGACCCGTGGTCGCTGCCGCACGAGATAGCTCGCCGTGCGCACCGCACTGATGGCATACCGCAAGGGAGCGAGGCTCCGTCGGTCGAGACGGGGCAGATACACCACGAAGGCCTGCCCGCCAAGTGCGTCAGCGATCTCGCCGGCTCGCTGGCCAACCGGCGTCCACGCGACGAAGGCCGCCCGCGAGGCCGAGGCGGCTCGTCGGACGCCATGTGCATTGCTTGCCTCTTGCCGCTCCCCCGAGGCCAGCAGCCTTCGTCTGATTGGTCGTGCAGGCGCCGACCCCCGTAGAGCCCCGGCGCCAGACGGGACCAGTCTCATGTTGTGCTCCGGCGGCGGCCCTCACCCGGCGGCCGGCCGGGAGCGGGCAGGAACCGCGGCAGGCGGCTCATGGAAGCGGGGCGGCCGAAGAAAGGGTCGCAGTCCGGCCTGTACCGCCACGAGGTCGTCGGATCCCACCTATGGCACCCATAGTTCGCCTCCTGGGCCGCCACGCGACCTCGAGGAGGATCCACCTACGAGGGACGCTGCTGCCCCCTCACATCCCCGAACCCCACGCAGATCGCGACGGTCTGCTTTGCGCGGATTATGAGCAGGCACTACGACGACGTCAACTGGCTGCCATTCGATTCTCACCCTGCGCAGGCTCATGAGTACCCACGGTGGGGGTGTGCGTTGGCCCCTCTCGCCGGAGTCACAGCCCTCGGCATGTCGCCCGAACACCCGCTAACGTCGCCAGAAGGGGGCCGTGGGGAGGGAGGCTCGTCATGTCAAGCAAGGTTCGCCCACCTGCCAGCGCCGAGATGCGCCCGGGACCCGGGTTCCGGATCACGCCCTCCTTCGAACGTCCGCCGCGGTCGCTGATCGACGGGTTCGCCGACTTCTCGGCGGCGGACGTCTCCGACCTCATGAACCGCCTCTACGCCGTGAGCTCCGAGATCCGGCCGGTGACCGATCCGACTCTGCGCCTGATCGGTCCGGCACTCACTGTCAAGGTCTTCCCGGGCGACAACCTCATGGTGCACAAGTGCCTCGACCTCGCAGAGCCCGGCGACGTCGTGTTGATCGATGCAAGCGCGTCGGTCTCCAATGCAGTGCTCGGTGACACCATCTCCATCAAGGCCCGCCACCGCGGTATCGCCGGCTTCATCATCGACGGCCTCGTGCGGGACGTCGACGGGATCAGGGAGCTCGGCGACTTCCCCGTGTTCGCCCGAGGTGTGTCCCCGATCGGACCCCTCCACCGGGGGCCCGGGGAGATCAACTACCCGGTTTCGATCGGAGGGATCGTCGCCCATCCCGGCGACATCGTCATTGCCGAGCACGGCGGTATCGTCATCGTGCCGCAGGACGCCACAGAGCAGATCCTGGATGCGCTGCGCGAGAAGCGCCCGGTGCTCGAGCGTTACCTTGCTGATGTTCGCCAAGGCGTGTTCTCCAACGCCTGGGTGGACGACATTCTCACCACCCAGGGTCTGGAGTCACGCGCGGCGTCGCTTACGTGAGCCCTCTTCCGCCTGCCGTCGTTCTCGGAGGCAGGGTCAACGCGCTGTCGGCCGTCCGGTCGCTCGGACGGCGCGGCGTCGATGTCACGGTGCTCGACCACGGCGACGAGGCGTGGCTCGCCGGACGATCGAGGCACAGCTCTCGGTACCTCGAGGGACCGTCGGGCGTGGCCACCTCGGAGTGGTGGCTGCGGTGGTTGGAGGAGCACGCGGCCGGTCAGGTGCTCGTCCCCTGCAACGACATCGCTCTCGAGCTGATCGCGAGCAACTACTCGGCGCTCGTCGAGCGAGGACTGGTGCCGATCCGGCTCGATCCCGCTGCCACGCTTACGGCGCTTGACAAGGAAGCGACGTACACGCGGGTCGGGTCGGCCGGACTGTCGGTACCACTCACCTGCGAGCTGCACGATCCGCCTGACATCGAGCGGGCGCTCGATCTGCTCGGCCTGCCATGCGCGATCAAGCCGCTCTCGACGCATCGCTTCTGGGCGGCGCTCGCGAGAGCGCCCGCCGAGCTGGGCGAGTGGAAGCGCCATGCGAAGGGCGCCGTGTTCCATGACACGGCAACGTTACGAGCGGTCGCCGGCCGGCTCGTGCGTGCTGCTGTCCCCGCACTCGCCACGGAGATCGTCCCCGGACCCGACAGCGCCTTCTGTTCCTATTACACCTTCATCGACGAGCGCGGCGAACCACGGGTGCACTTCACGAAGTCCAAGCTGCGGCAGTACCCCATCCACTTCGGGGACGGGACCTTTCACGAGACCAAGTGGCAGCCTGACGTGGCAGCCGCCGGGTTGGCCGTACTGCGCGCCATCGGCGCAGAGGGCATCTGCAATGTGGAATTCAAGCGACGCCATGGGGGCGACGAACTGGTCTTGATCGAGTGCAACCTGCGCCTCACAGCATCCGACGTCCTTGAGCGGCGGGCGGGTCTCGATCTCGCCTGGATCGCCTACCAAGCCGCACGCGGCATCCACGAACCGGTCCCCACACGTTTCGAGGACGGCCTACACCAATGGGTCCCTCGCTCGGACTGGCGCGCCTATCGGAGCTACCGCCAGGCGGACGAGCTCACGACGAGTCAGTGGCTGAGGAGCCTCGCTCGCCCGCAGGTGCTCCCGGTCTTCGACGCTCGCGACTTGGCGCCGACCGGTGCCCTCATGCTCCGCCGGACCAGGAACACGCCCGGGCGTGTGCTGCGGAGGCTCGGGTTCAGCCAAGGAGGTGGTCGAGCAGGGGCACGGCCACCCGCTCGCACTCGTCCGGCTGCCGTACCTGGTAGTGATAGTGAAGCCCCGGTGTCGCATTGACCTCCAGGATCGAGCCGTGGCCTTCGAGCGGTGCCGAGACGTCATCGGTCACCAGGTCGACCCCTGCCAGGTGAAGGTGGGCGACCTCGGCCGCCAGCTTGGCGGACGCCAGCAACTCGGGTGACAGCTGTCTCCAGGTCTCGGTGTCCTCCGAGCCGCTGGCGCTCACGGACGCGCTCACCAAGACCACCTGGCCGTCTGCAGGAACCGAGTTCAGCGTCAGTCCGGCCTGACGGAGAACGAGCATGCACTCGAGGTTGACCGGTATGAGACGGGACACCGCATGGCGGTTCCCGACCAGGCGGGCATGGTTGACCTCGGCGATCAGTTCCCGCACGCTTGATCTGCCATCGCCGGTCACGTTGGCCGGACGCCGTTGCACCGCTCCGAGGAGCTCCCCGCCGAGCAGGAGCAGACGGTACTCCGTGCCCGCTTGCTGCTGCTCGCCCAGCACCACCGGGTAGTGCCGGCGTGCGACGAGCCAGGCCCGGATCAGGTCGTCCTCAGACTGGACGCCGCACGTCACGCCGGTGCCGCCGCTCGTGCCCCGAGCCGGCTTCACGACCAACCGTTCGGCGGTGCCCGCCTGGAAGGCGATGAGATCGGCCGGACCGCTCGGATTCGCCGTTGCGGCCGGCACCACCGGCACGCCTGCCTCGGCGAGCATGTGACGAAGCAGCGCCTTGTCGCCGGCCAGCGTCATCGTCGCGGGCGAGTCGAGCATCACATGATGCCGCCACGTGAGGGTCTCCGCCTTCCCGCGTCGGAAGCGGAAGTATCCGGGAGCGAACTCCTCCAGGGAGGCGCCGACAGCGCTCGCCGCCTCCGTCCAGATGTGCCGATACGTGGCGTCGTGGTTGGCGGATAGCTGAGCGGAGGCGATGGAACTGCGACCAGCGCCCGATAGGAGGCCGGATGCCGCCCTGATCCGCCCGAGCTCGGCGCGACTTGCGAGAGCCCGGCCGGCGGCGGTACGCGAGGCGGCCGCCAACAGCCGCGTCGACAGCCGCGTCCCGTGAGCATCGCCGGTCCTGCCGGCAGCCGGGCTCTCGAGCGGGGCGCCGCTGGCTGCGGAGTCGCTCACCGCGACAGCTCCTCCAACAAGAGTTCTCCGAAGCGAGCGGTCCCGACGACATCGCACTGCAGCCGGCTCGCGACGTCGTAGGTGGCACCGGTCCGGCGGCGGAAAGCCGAGGCGACCGCGCCCCGGACCGCATCCCCGGAGCGGTGCTCACCAATGTGGTCGAGAAGCATCGCCGCCGTGAGGACGGCGGCGGCCGGGTTCGCCTTGTCCCTTCCGGCGAGCTTCGGTGCTGTCCCGTGCACCGGCTCGAACACCGCCACATCGCCACCGAGGTTGACTCCTGGAGCGAGCCCGAGACCTCCCATGAGCCCAGCGGCCAGATCGGAGAGGATGTCGCCGTAGAGCGCTGGGCAGGCGATGACGTCGAACTCGGCGGGACGTCGGCACAGCTCAGCAGCGAGACTGTCAACCAGCATGGCGTCCATCTCGACAGATGACTCTGCCGCTGCCATCTCCTTCGCGGTCGCCAGGAAGAGCCCGTCTGTTGACCGTTGGATCGTCGCCTTGTGCGCCACCGTCACCCTGCGCCGACCTGCCTGGTGCATCCACTCGAACAGGAGCCGGAAGAAGCGGCGGGTGGCCGCCGCCGACACCAGCTTCATCGAGACGGCGCTCGACAGGTCGACGTCCTCACCGATCTCGTCGGACGCAAGTTGGAGCAGGTGACGAGCGGTCGCGGACCCACTCGGGAACTCGACTCCCGCGAGGAACTCCTCGGTCGTTTCGCGGGCGATGACGAGGTCCACCCCTTCCGGCACGCCGAGGCCCGGCCACGTCTGCACCGTCCTCAACTGCGCGAACAACCCGAGAGGCTTGCGCATGGCGACGTTGACGGAGCGGTAGGACTGGGACGAAGCCGGAGTGGCGACCGGCCCTTTGAGGGCTACCCCGTTCCGCAGGATCA
The DNA here is from genome assembly GCA_021821585.1 of Actinomycetes bacterium. Taxonomy (GTDB): domain Bacteria; phylum Actinomycetota; class Acidimicrobiia; order Acidimicrobiales; family Bog-793; genus JAKACF01. The sequence goes on along the minus strand of JAKACF010000044.1, from coordinate 7,110 downwards.
CCTCGACGGTCGAGGTCGGGAGGGCAGCACCGACCGCCTCGATCGCAGCGACTCCGACGTCGGCTCGTTCGAACGTCACGTCCGAGACGGCTGCCACGACGGCTCGACCACCGGACGTCAGCGCGGCGCCGAGGGCCTCCCCAGGGATCAACGTGATGCGGCGCATCCTCTATGCCACCACCGAGTCGAAGACCCGGACATAGGTTCCGACCATCTCCTCCACCGTGTATCTCCCCTCCACCGCCATGCGGCCGGCTCGACCGAGCTGCACGCGCCGCTCGGGATCATCCGCCAACTCCCGGAGTGCGGCCGCAAGGGACTCAGGATCGCCCGGGGGCACGAACACGGCTCCATGACGACCGAGCACCTCCGGGAGACCACCGACGTCGCTCACCACGACTGGCAATCCGGCTCGCATCGCCTCGACGGCGGTGAGACCGAACCCCTCGTTGCGCGAGGGAACGACCACGACATCGAGCCCGAGCTTCTCGGGCCACGACGGCTCGACCACGCCGACGAAGTCCACTCGCTCCTCCACGCCGACCTCTCGGCACAGTTGCTCCAGGGAGGTGCGCCATGAGCCCGCTCCTGCGAGAACCAGCCTGCAGCCGGGGAGCCATGCCATCGCCCTGACGAGCACGTCGAGACCCTTCTCCCAGGCAAGGCGGCCGACGGCGCCGATCACCATCGGTCCCTCGCCGCGGGGCGCCACGAGTTGTCCGGTAAGGCAGGGCACACCGTTGTAGATCAGATGGATCTTGCTCGGCGGCACGCCGAACTCCGACTCGATCGCCCGACACACATGGGAGGAGACGCCGACGAACGCGGCCGTCTTTCGCATCAGTACTCCGAGCAGCGGATCGCTGACGGGGCGGTGCGTGTGGGGAAAGACACCGTGCACCGCCACCACGGCGGGAACGCGGGCGACAGCGGCGGCCAGCAGCGCGTACTGGCCGGCGTAGAGCTGCCCCAGGTTGGCGAACAACAGGTCCGTCCGCTGCCGCGACAGCGCCGAGAGATACCGCGAGATGCCAAGCAGGTTCTGCCTCCCGGAGATGGAAGGAAGCAGCAGAACGTCGCTGCCAGGGCGCTCGGCGACCAGGCGGTGTGCGACCGACGACGACGTCGCCATCACCGTGAGCTCGTATCGTGCCGGGAGGCCTGCAACGACGCGGCTGACGATGGTCTCCATCCCGCCCCATTGTGCGGAGCTTCCGAGGAAGCAGGTCAGCCGCACTACACGACGTTCCTCTCGGGGGCGCGTAGCCCCCGACTCGATCCCCACGAGTCGCATGATACGGCTCGTCCCGGTCCGCAGCTCGGGCGTGACCGCCATTAGTGACCAACCCATGACGAGCCGTGGGCGCGCCGCGCGACCATATGGCTGTGGAAACAGGCAGACTGCACGACGTCACCCGGTCGGCGAGGCAAGCCGCGAGCCGATTGCGGCACCGGACTGCGACGGTCCTCGCACCCGCCGTCCATGCCGGCCTCTGCCTGGTCGCCACGGACGTCTCCGAGATCGTCACAGCCGGCAGACTGCTCGTCGTCTCGCCGCATCCTGATGACGAAACTCTCGCCTGTGGTGCGCTGCTGGCCGCGAGCGCCAGTCGTGGCCTGAAGCCCGTCATCGTCTGCGTCACCGACGGCCGGTACGGGCTTGGCGACCTCGACCCTGAGGAGTGCGCCAGGCTACGCCGGTCGGAGCTCGCCGCGTCTGCCGAGAGCCTCGGCATCGCCCCGGACCACGTGATCATGCTGCGGTACGAGGACTCGACGGTGAGGGATCATGTTGATGAGCTCGCCGAGGACCTCTCCGATCTCGCCCGCGAGCTCCGTCCCGAGGTGCTGGTTGCCCCGAGCCCCTTCGACATCCATGCGGACCACTGCGCCGTGGCCGACGCGACACGGCGCGTGGCGCAGACGCTGCCGGTCCGGCACCTCGAGTACGTCGTATGGGGCTGGCAGCACCCGGTCAGCTGGATGGCCACGGTGCACCGCCGCCACGGGCTCGGCCGCCCGGTGAAGGTGAGAGCCGGCCCCGCCTACGAAAGAAAACTCGCGGCACTCGCCTGCTACCGCTCCCAGGTGGGGCTCGAGGGACCGCTTGGGACCAGGTTCCTGCGCTCGTTCACCCGGCGACACGAGCTGTTCTTCGAAACACGGGGCCGCCCCTCGAGAGGCCGCCGCCCAGCCGGATGACTCCGGGGCGGCCTGTCCGCGGGATCCGGCGCTCCGGCTACCGGGGGCACGCCGGGCACTCGTGCGCCGGCCTGCCCCCGGTAGAGAAGCGACGGGGTCGACTTTGCCGTGGCCGGTTGCGGTCGACAGGCCTCGTTACCGGAAGGTGTACACCTTGCCGGACGAGCTGACGAGCCGGTAGCCGGTCCCGCTGGCGAAGATGCTCACGATGCGACCCGAGAGCGCCTTCCGACTCACCGACCCGAGCCGCGGGGCGTCGAAGGCATAGACCTTCCCGCGGCTCGTCACGAGCCAGTAGCCACCGGTGCGGTGGTCCACTGCGATGCCGACGATACGGGCGGAGAGCCTCCTGCCCGCCATGGAGCCGTGCCAGGCCGTGTGGAAGCTGTACACGTTGCCCTTCGCGCTCACGAGAAGGTAGCCGGAACGGGAGGCTGCGACTCCGGTGACAGCCGCCGGGATCCGCCGGTGGCCCGTCGATCCATGCCACGGAGCATGAAAGGCGTAGACGTTGCCCCTCGACGTGACCACCCAGTAGCCTCCGGTCCGCCTGTCGACCGCAATGCCGATCACGCGCGCGTGCAAACGTCGCTTCGCCAGCGACCCGTGCCAGGCCGTGTGGAAGTGGTACACCTTGCCCCTCGCTCCGACCAGCAGGTAGCCAGAGCGTGTGCTGGCCATGCCCGTGACCGGCGCGGAGCGTGCCGGGTGGACGGACGACGCGTGCCAGCGGGTGTGGACCCCGAAGACCTTGCCCCGCGCCGTCACGAGCCAGTAGCCACTGCTCCCGGGCGCTCCTGCCGAGGCCACGACGTGGCGGCGGCTGCGAGTCGGAGGGACAGGCTTCGGCATCGGCGCCGGTGCCGGTGTCCCATGTGCAGCGAACGAAGCGAAGAGCGCCTTCTCGGCCGCCGGGTAGTAGGAGGAGATCATCGGCCGCGATCCCCAGTCCCAGGCCATCGCGTTCGCAACGTTGTGGGTGCTGATGAACTGGGCCATGTGCTGCACGAAGTAGGCGTTGTCGCCACCGCCGGCAGGCCCGTTGCCGCCGTTACCCCAGCCCAGCCCCCACTCGGGGAACGAGATGGGCTTGCCGTGGGCGGCGCCGAAGCTGGCAAGCCAGTCAAGGCCGTACGACTGCGTCAGCATGTGGTTCCACTCGGCGACGGCGCCCGGGTAGTGACCCCACTCGATGTCGTACACGTCGAGCCCGATGACGTCCACGTACCTGTTGCCCGGGTAGTACTGCGACAGCGGGCCGACGCCGAGGTCCCCGCGGGTGGGGTTCCACTCGAAACGGAAGTGGGCACCCGGAACAGACCGCATCGTGTTGACGATCTGGCGCCAGTACTCTACGAAGGCGGTCGCCTGGTGGTTTGCCCTCCACGGGAACCATCCGCCGTTGAACTCCCAGCCGAGGCGGATGAGCGAGGACCCCTGGCCGCCCGCGACGAACCGCTGAGCGAGAAGCTTGAACCACTTGTTGTAGGCGCCGGTCGCACCGACGGCGAGTGAGGCGCCGCTGCCGGGCAGCATGTCCACTCCCCACACCATCTTGAAACCGGTGTGCCCCCACACCTTGAGGAGCCAGCCGGGATCGGAGATCGTGGACCAGCTACTGCCATCGAGGAAGTCCATGGCATACATGGACCTCACCCCGAGATGCTGTTCGACTGCCAGCACCCTGCTCACCTGACCGGCGCCGCCATAGACACCGATCACCGACGACGGTGAGCTTGTCAGTGCCACGGTCGCCCGGGCCGGCCGGTCGTTGGCTGCCTGCCAGGCGAGCGGAACGGCGACGAGGAGACCCACGAGCCCCTGGAGCAATCTCTTGGGAACTCGAGGTCGTCGCCTCATCGAGAAGTTGTCGTCATTGTCTTGATGGCCGCAGGAACCGACCGGGGAGCGATTCCTGCTACGGATGGTGGTCATACGAGCACTCTACGTGATATTCAGTCCCAGTGCCACGTCTGACGTCAAACTGTCATATCAAGTGACGACTTGACCGCACCCCCGACAACCGGCCAGAACAGACCGAGGTCGCGCTGCAAGAGGGCGACCTTTACCGGCTCGCGCGTCTCCAAGTACAGGGACGGCAAGGGTGGGCTTTGCTGCTATGTGGCACCGCATCAGGGGTCGCGGTGTGCTCGGGCGGGCAGGCTATCCGAGCACCATCGACCTGTCGAATTTTCCAGCAAATTCCTGCCTTACCAGGACCGGTGCCGACCGGTGGGAGGGGCGCCCCCATCGGCGCAGAGCTACCCGGCGTCCGCACGTTCTGGCCGGCTGTCCCCCTCCGACCCGTCGAAGGGGAAGGCCGACCGGTGGCGCGCGCAGTCCACCCTGGGTCTTGCTGCATGTCGGACCGGTCATCTCCTCGAGGCGCCGCGGCGACAGCACACTCGTCCGTCTGCGTCGGTGGGGTGACCGGATCACCCGGCCGGGAGCGCCCGATGTCGGGCGGTTCGCACACCGACGAAACGCCCTCGTCTTGCCGTCTGACCGACTGGCCGCCCTCGCCCGGCAGTGGGCAGGCTGCAGCTGTGCCGGGTCTTCGACGAGACCCTGCTGCTGCCGCACTGCGCCGGGGGCGACGCCGTCATCGGCACCTCGACCGCCTTCGTCGCCCTCGGGGCGCTCTTCGCCGCCTTCCTGTTGTTCCGCCGCCGGCACCGGGCGGAGCCTGCCGGAGGCCTCGGCGACCCCTGGGCAGCCCCAGGCCTAGGCCGAGGAGAGTCAACCGACCTAGAGGGATGGTGACGGCCTCGAACCAGCCGACCGCGCGCCGTGGCGCCTCGACGAGACGACGCCCGTTGCCCCGGCGCGCCGGAACGTCCCGCGCGTGGTCGACCCTCACCTCGCCCGCACGACGCCGAGCGGCTGACGCCCGCGCTCGGGGAGGTCCTCCGCCCCGAGCCGCACCAGTCCCCGGATCGCGGTCGAGATGTCCGAGGTCTCCCCCACCGAGTCCCCTTCGGACTCGAGCCCGAGCGCTTCACAGTCCGCGCCGCAGGCATCTCCGGTCCGCAGTCTGCCGCAGGACTCTGGGAGCATGTGAGATGGCCGAGTGGCTGGGAGAGGACTTCGAGCAGAACAGGCCACGGCTGCGGGCGATCGCGCAGAGGATGCTCGGGTCGGCGGGCGAGGCGGACGACGCCGTTCAGGAGGTGTGGCTGCGGTTGAGCCGGGTCGGGCCGGCGAGCATCGACAACCTGGGCGGCTGGCTCACCACCGTGGTCTCCCGGGTCTGCCTCGACATGCTGCGGGCGCGCCGACGCGAGGAGCCCATCGGCGGCGAGCTTGCCGAGGAGGTCTTCGTGACCGGCGGGCAGGGACAACCCGAGGACGACGCCGTGCTGGCGGACGCAATCGGGCCGGCCCTCGTGGTCGTGCTCGACTCGCTGGGGCCCCACGAGCGTCTGACGGTCGTCCTGCACGACCTGTTCGGGATGCCCTTCGACGAGATCGCCCCAATCGTCGGGCGGTCTCCGGCGGCCACCCGTCAGCTGGCCAGCCGGGCACGACGTCGCCTCCGCGGCAGCTCCCCGTCCGGCGCGAGCGGGACGAGCGCGCCCGACCCTCGGCGGTGGGAGCTGGTCGAGGCCTTCCTCGCAGCCTCCCGGCAGGGGGACTTCGAGGCGCTCCTCGCCCTCCTCGATCCCGACGTGGTCCTGCGCTCCGACCCGGTGGCGGTGCGGGCGGCCACCGCCCGCCGGGAACGTGGCGCCCCCGCGCTGCGCGACGAGATCACGGGCCGCGACGCCGTGGCACGGGTCTTCGCCGGACGGGCGGCGGTCGCTCGAGCCGCACTCATCGACGGGATGCCCGGAGCAGTGTGGGCGCCCGAGGACCGCCCCCGGGCCGCCTTCGTCATGCGGTGGGAGGGCGACACGATCGTCGAGATCGAGGTCCTCCTAGATCCCCGTCGGCTGCGGGCACTCGAGATCATCCTCTGATTACGCTCTGAGCGGTCGGACCGGCCCCCCGTCACATCCTGTCCGCCCCGGTCGTCATAGTCGCGACGTCGCAGAGCGCGTCGTCGGCGTCCGGACCGAGGAGCGAACATGACCACCACTTCCACCGAGGGGACCAAGACGGTGCTCCATCCCGTCTCCGATCTGGAGCGGGCGAAAGCCGTCTACACGGCCCTGCTCGGTCTGCCCCCGCAGACCGATGCGCCCTACTACGTCGGCTTCGAGGCTGCCGGCCAGCACATCGGGCTCGTGCCGCGCGGCGGCCCGCAGGCCATGTCCGGTCCGGTGGCCTACTGGCACGTCTCGGACATCGAGGCGAAGCTCGCCGAGGTGACCGCTGCCGGCGCCACCGTGAACGAGCCCGTCCGCGACGTCGGCGGCGGCCGCCTCGTGGCCACCGTCACCGATCCCGACGGCAACGTCCTCGGACTGCTCCAGGACCGCCCGTGACCGCCGGCTCACGCTCGCTCGGCCCCTGACGGCGTCCGGCTCAGCCGCAGCGGCAAGCTCGAGACGTCGACCCGCGCCCCCGGGAACACGAGGACCGGTTGGCACCCTCCCCGCCAGCTGGCGACCCTCGGCTCGGGGCGCCAGCTGGCGTCGCATCCGGACCGTGCGGAAGGTGGCCGAGGCCGGCGACAGCGTCCGCTGGCTCGCCTGAGGGTCCCGTGCACGGGCGACTGCGAGCGATCGGCGCCCGTGTCCTGGGGCAGGTGGTCGAGACAACGTGTGAGCCGGCGACGGCGTCGAGCGCCTCCAACCGATGAGGCCAGCTGGTCGAGAACCTCCGCGAGGGAGACGGCTTCGCCGAAGGACACCGTCGGATCCCTCTCGGACCCGGCGCGCCGGTGAACGCCACCGGGCAACGTCGCCGGCACGGTCACTCCAGTGCCGAGTCGTCCCCCGGTTCGGCCGGGGCCAGATCTGTGGC
>JAKACF010000433.1 GCA_021821585.1 Actinomycetes bacterium | reverse complement strand
GGATCCAGGCTTAAGCGTCGCTTCCGTCGGCTACGGCAGCTTCAACGGGAGTCCCTTCCAGCTCTTCGCCCAGCCGGCCACGCCGCCGGATGCCTGGGTCCTGCGGACCGGGATCGTCGACGCCGGTGGGCAGACGCTCACCGGCGCCCAGCTCCGCCAAGCCTGTCCGCAGCTCCACACCGCCCCGCCGGGCGGAGGTGGCAGTGGAGTCACGACGGCTCCGGGCGGCGTCGCCCACACCCTCTCGCATTGCATCGCCACGCTGTCGGCGGCCTACCACGAGGTGGTCGCCTACCAACCGGCGGGCCGCTACTGGCCGATGCAGTGGGCCGAGCTCGGGATCTACCTCGCCGGGGCGGTCGCACTCGGAGCCGGGGCGTGGTGGTGGGTGCGGCGTCGGCTCACCTGACCGGGCGAGTCCGGCGGCCGGCCCAGCGGCTACCCGGGAGACCGCCCGGCTCGTCAGGACGCGCCTGTGCCCCGAGGACGCTCAGGAGGTCGCCGCCGTGCTGCTCCTCGCCCGTCCACCGGATCGCCGCCACGGAGCGCGTGACCTCGTGGACGACAACAGTCTGTCGGGAAGCGCAGCGGTCGTTGCCGTGCCCGGACCCGCGAGTCGGCGGTCTCGGGATCGGACGCGCATCACGGCTCCTCGGCGGCGCCCGACCAGATGGGATGCTTGACGAGACGGGGCGGTGACCGAGGGCGCACCCCGGCGGCTGCGGTGTGCCCCGTCCTTGGCACCGACCCCACACGAAGGGACACCACCTCGGGAAGGAGCGGGGACCGGAGGTCTCGTGACGCACACCGACATCCCGAGCACCGAGGCCGAGCGGGCGCCACCGCCCCGGGCGAGGTACTACCTCTTCCTCGTTCGGGCATGCCTCGCGCTCAGTTTCGGGATGGCCGTGCTCGTCGCCGGCAGCGGGATCTCGCGGCTCGCGACGTTCGCCGGGCTCAACGCCCTCGGCGCCGGCGCGGTGACGCTGCGATGGGTCGGCGCGCACCGGAGCAAGGTGGACCGTCTCCTCGCGCTCCTCGTGGCGGTCGTCTGGATCGCCGTCGCACTGAGCTTGTTGTTCCACGACACGGTCGGCACCCTGATCGGCGAAGCCACGTTGCTCGACCTCCTCGGCGCCGTCTCGGTCGCGACGGGCGTGTTGCGGATGTCGGGGAGGTTCCACGACGACCCGTTTGCCGGCGACCACCCGAGGGCGCGTTACCGCTACGTGCTCGGCCCACTCGACGTCGTGCTCGGGATCGTCGTGATCCTCGCCGAGGCGCACACCTCCACCGGCATCCGGATCGCGTTCGGGTGCTGGGGCCTCGTCAGCGGGACGTTCCTCCTCGTCGACGCCATGATGCTGCGGCGCGGCCTGCGCAGTGCCGCCCGCCGCTGATCACTCGGCAGGCGCTCGGGGGTCGCCTGCGCCGATGGCCTGTCGTGGCGTACGGGTACGGTTCGGAGCAGACCTGGCCCGCCGCTGTCCACATGAGCGCGACCTGCCGCCCGCGGCGACTTCATGGGCCGGACGGCTGCGGCGTGGCGGCTCCGTCCTGCCTGGGGCCGCTACTCCTGCCACATGCCCGAGGCGATCCGCACCTGCACGAGGCGTGGGCCGTCGTCCGCCGCGATGGCCTCGCGCAACGCATGTGTGATCTCCTCGCGATCGCCGGCCGCCCTCGACGGGACGCCGTATCCGCGGGCGATGGCGACGAGGTCGAGCCCCGGCAGGTCCAGTCCCGGCACGCCGGAGACCCCTTCGGTCTCGGCGAACGACTTGAGGATCATGTACTCCCCGTTGTTGAGCACGAGGAACGTCACCGGGATCTTGAGGGCTGCCGCCGTCCACAAGGCGGTGATGCCGTACTGGGCCGAGCCCTCCCCGAGCACGCAGACGACGGGACGGGTCGGCTGTGCGAGCTGGATCCCGACGGCCGCCGAGATGCCGAAGCCGAGGCCGCCGCTCGCGCTCAGGTAGTAGCTGCCGGGCTTGGACAGTCGCAGGCGGTTGCGCAACGCGAACGTGCTCGACGGGGCCTCTGCGACCACGATCCCGTCCTCGGGCCACACTTCGGCGAGGGAGGCCAGCACCTGGCTGCCGCTCACCGGATCGCCCGATGGCGGCTCTCCGGGCGCGGGCCGCGGCCGGGGCCCCGGTCGGTCGGACTCACCCACGAGCGCGACCAGCCGCTCGAGCGCCAGCGCGACGTCGCCGACGATGGCGTCCCCCATCGGGGCACGCGCGGCCTCTCTCGGGTCGCTCGTGATCGCCACCAGCGAGGCACCCTCGGGAAGCAGCGGTCCCGGGACGTAGGGGTAGTACGCGAAGACCGACGACCCGACGACGAGCACCAGGTCGTGTCCGGCGAGGGCCTGAGAGAGCGGGCCGATGGCGGCCGGCAGGATGCCGACGAAATTCGGATGGCTCTCCGGGAACCCGAGGCGACTGCCGCCACCGGTGGCCGGGGGCGCCCACACGGGCAGCCGAAGCTTCTCGGCGAGC
>JAKACF010000432.1 GCA_021821585.1 Actinomycetes bacterium | reverse complement strand
GGCGGCGGCTCGGGGCTACTCCGCCGCCTCCGCCAGCGCCTCTGCCAGGGCGGGATGGACGAAGAGGCTCTCGGCGAGGTCGATCACCCGCAGGTTCGCCGTCACCGCCAGGGCGATGACGCTCACGAGCTCGGCGGCGTTCGCCCCGACGATCGAGCCGCCGAGGACGATGCCCGTCGCCGGGTCCGAGACGAGCTTCACGAAGCCCCTGGCGTCGCCGTCGATGAGGGCACGGGAGTTGGCGGCGTAGGGGACCTTGGTCACCCGGATCTTCCGGCCGAGGGCGAAGGCCTCCGCCTCGGCGAGGCCGACGTCGGCGATCTCGGGCTCGGTGAAGATGGCGGACGCCGCCTTGTCGTAGTCGAGGTGGCGGTGCTCGCGGGTGTGCAGGCCCATGACGTGCTCGGCGACCTTGTGGCCCTGGCTGGCGGCGACCGAGGCGAGCGGCAGGCGCCCCGAGAGGTCGCCGGCCGCGTAGATGTGGGGCACGTTCGACTGGCAGTGGTGGTTGACCGGCACGTGCCCGCTCGGGCTCGTCACGACGCCGGCCGCCTCGAGGCCGAGGCCGCCGGAGGCGGGCACCGAGCCGATGCAGAGCAGGACGTGGCTGCCCTCGGCCTCCCGCCCGTCGTCGCAGCGGACGGCGACGGACTTCTCGTCCCGCTCGATGCCGACGGCGCGGGCCCCCTTCATGAGCCGGACGCCCCGCTCGAGGAAGTCGGCCTCGAGGGCGGCCGCCACCTCGGGGTCCTTCTGGGGGAGGACCTGCTGGCGCGAGACGATGAGGGTCACCTCCGAGCCGAGCGAGCGGAACATGTGGACGAACTCGACCCCGGTCACGCCCGACCCGATGACGACGAGCCGCTCGGGGATCTCGGGCGGCGGGTAGGCCTGGCGGGTCGTGAGGACCCGCTCGCCGTCCACCTCCGCCCAGTCGGGCACCCTCGGGTACGAGCCCGTGGAGAGCAGGACGGCGTCGGCGTCGAGCTGCTCGGGTCCGGTGCCGCTCGAGGGGTCCGCCTCGACGAGGTGCGGCCCGAGCAGGTGCCCGGAGCCCCGGATGATGCGCACGCCCTGGCTCTCGAGCTGCTCGGTCATCGAGCCGGCGAGCTTGTGCTCGATCTCCCGCACGCGTGCCCCGAGGGCCCCGAGGTCGACCACGGGGCTGAGCGGCTCGAGGCCGAGGGCCTCGGCCCGCCGGGCACGGGAGACGAGCGCCCCGGTGGCGATCATCGCCTTGGAGGGGACGCAGTCCCACTGGTTGGCGGCGCCCCCGATGACGTCACGCTCGATCACGACGACCTCCGCCCCGAGGCGGGCGGCCGTCTGGGCTGCCTGGATGCCGGCGGGACCGCCGCCGATCACGACGAGACGCACGTGGGTCCTCTCCTGGTGGTCACCGACGCGAGGCTACGCCCGCTCAGCGACGTCCCCGGGAGGAGGCCGGGCGGCGCGATCGCGCCTTGTCGACCTTGGCGATCCGCTCGTCGAGCTCCTCCAGGAAGGCGGCGAGGCGCTCCTGGCGCTCGACCACCCTCCCGCGCAGGCGCCGCAGGATGCCGGCCGACTCCTCGAGGATCGCCTCGCGGCGCTCCTCGGGCGGCTCGGAGCGGAACTCCGCCCGCAGGCCGTCGAGGCGGTCGGTCGCCCGCAGGTGCTCGGAGATCTCGTCGAGGTCGAGGCCGAGCAGGGTCTGCAGCTCCCGGATGCGCCGGATGCGCTCGATCTCGGCCGGCCCGTAGCGGCGCTGGGAGGTGGCGCTCGGCCGCGTGGAGGAGACGAGGCCGAGCTCCTCGTAGTAGCGCAGCGTCCTCGTCGTCGTCCGGCAGAGCTCCGCCGCCTCGCCGATCGAGAACGTCTCCTCGGTCACCTCGGTGACACTACCTTCCGGCCGTGCCGGCGGGGAGGGACACCTCCTCCTCCCCGCCCTCCTCGAGCGGCTGGACGAGCGCTCCCATCGGCTCGACCCCCTCCTCCCCCTCCCGGTGGAGGTAGCGGCCGCCGGAGAACCAGGAGGCGCCCGCCGCCACGAGGCAGCAGACGGCGGCGAAGTCGAACGCCTTGCGCAGCCCCGCCTGGAACGGCGCCGCGATGAGCGAGGGGAAGAAGCCCCGCCCCGTCACGAGGGCGGCGTGCGCCGGGCTCAGGTGGTGGACCGAGGGCCCGAGGAGGACGCCGATCGGGTTGTAGCCGAGGAAGGCGGCGAACAGCGTGCCGACGGGCGGCAGCCCCGAGACCTTGGCCGCCTCGGCGGCCGGCACCCCAGCCCGGAGCAGGCCGTGGTCGAGGTGCGCCGGCAGCCCGGCCGCCAGGCCGAGCACCATGAGGCTGAAGAAGACGCCGATCGAGAGGACCATCGAGGAGTTCTGGAAGGTGGTGCTCATCCCTCCCCCGACCCCGCGCTGGTGCGGCGGGAGGCTGTTCATCACCTGGGCCCGGTTGGGCGAGGCGAACAGCCCCATCGAGGCGCCGAGGACGAACAGCAGCAGGGCGAACACGGCGTAGGAG
>JAKACF010000431.1 GCA_021821585.1 Actinomycetes bacterium | reverse complement strand
AGTCCGACTCCGCCTGAACGATCACGTCGTATGGCCCGGTGACGTCCTCGGCGAGGACGACGCCGGGGATCTCGCTCACCTTGCTCGCCACCGATGCCGCCTTGCCGACCTCGGTCTGGATCAGCACGTACGCGCGGACTGACACTCCGACCTCCCTTGTCGCTTCTCGGCATCGTAGTGGGCGCACCCGACACCTACCATGGCCGGGTGGCGAGAGCGAACAGGGTGCTCAGGTGGACCCGCATGCTGCGGGGCGCTCTGGCGGACCTGCTCGACCAGTCCAGGCCGTTCGGCCGGCTCGCCCTCGTCCACACGCTCTTCTCGGCCGGGTCGACACTCGTCACGATCTCGCTCGCCGGCTCGCTGTTCTTCTCGGTGAGCCCGCACGAGTCGCACGACAAGGTGCTGCTCTACCTCCTGCTCACGATCGCGCCCTTCGCCGTCGTGGCGCCGGCGCTCTCACCGCTGCTCGACCGGGGGGTGACGGCGCGGCGCGCCAGCATCGCGGTCGCCTCGGGCGGGAGCGCGCTGCTCGTCGCCTCCATGTCCGGCCACCTGAAGGGACTGCTGCTCTTCCCGGAGGCCTTCGGGATCCTCGTGCTGTCGAAGCTCTACCTCGTCGGCAAGGCCGCCCTGATCCCCTCCATGACGACGGGAGAGGACGACCTGGCGTCGGCCAACGCCAAGCTCGCCGTGCTCGCCGCCATCGCCGGCTTCGCCGCCTCCACCGTCGGTGTCGCCATCCTGCAGCTCGGCGCCGCCTGGGTGCTCCGCCTCGACGTGCTCGTCTTCGTCGCCGGCGCGGTGGCGGCAGCCCGCCTGCCGCGGGCGACCACGGTGCCCGCCGCGCCGAAGTCGCTCGGGACGGCACCGGACGGCCGACCGGTCCACGGGCCGACCCAGCCGCCCCCGCTCCCGACGCCCGAACCCCTCCCCGGTGGGCCCGGGGGCCTCATCTACGGCCGCAAGGGGAACGAGAGCGCTCGCAGGCGCCGGGTGGACGTGAAGACCGAGCGGCAGCGCCTCGGGCTCCCCCTGTTCGTCCCGGAGGTGACCGTCGCCCTCCTCGCGATGACGGTGCTGCGGGGATCGTTCGGCTTCATGACCTTCTTCCTCGCCTTCGGCCTGCGGAGCCTGAAGGCGGCCACGATCTGGTACGGCGTCGTGCTGCTCGCGAGCGGGATCGGCGGGCTCGGCGGGTCCCTTCTCGTCCCGGTTCTGCGGCGCACCCTCTCCGAGCAGCAGATCATCGCCGCCGCACTCGGCTGCATCGCGGCCGTCGGCCTGCTCACCGGGTGGGGAGGATCGCTGTACGTCCAGCCGTTCCTCGCCCTCTTCGTCGCCGCCGGGTCGACGCTCGGAAAGCCGGCCTTCGACTCGATCGCCCAGCGCCACGTCCCGCCCGCCGCCCTCGGACGCGCCTTCGCCCGTTTCGAGACCCAGCTGCAGCTCGCCTGGGTGCTCTGCGGCATCGTGGCCGTCGTGATCGGCTTCTCGCTGAGGGCCGGCGACATCCTCATCGCGACCGCCTGCGCGGTGGCGGCGGTCTTCCACTTCTCGCTCCGGAGATCGCTCGCCCGCCACGGGGAGCTCGGCGGTGCGAGCGAGCGTGCCAACGGCCACGGCGGGCGACGGGTGCCGGGAAGGACCATGGGGTCGAGCTCGGCCGCCGGCCAGTGAGCCTCGTCGAGGTCCTCCCTTCGGTGCTCGTCCGGACGAGCGAGCGCTACGTGACCAACACGACGGTCGTCCGCCTTGGAGGCGACCGCTGCCTCGTCGTCGACCCGGCGATCCTGCCTGCCGACCTCGACGCCCTCGCCGACGAGCTCGAGGCGGCGTCGCTCGAGGTGGTGGCCGGCTGGTCGACCCATCCGCACTGGGACCACGTGCTGTGGTCGTCCCGCCTCGGTGCCCTCGTCACCCGGCACGCGACGCCGGAGGCGGCAGCGTTCTGCCGCGAGCGACGCGCCGAGCTGCTCGCCCAGATCGACGCCGCGGCCCCCGGCCACGAGCTCGAGCTCTGCTGCCGCCTCGAGCCGGGGCTGCCGGCGGAGCTGGCGGAGAGCTGCCGGGTCGTCGCCCATCGCGCCCACGCGCCCGGGCACGGTTCGCTGTTCTTCCCTCGCCGCTCCCTCCTCGTCGCCGGCGACATGGTGTCGGAGATCGAGATCCCGCTCCTCGACGACGACTCGACGGACCCCGTCGGGGAGTACCTCGGCGGTCTCGACCTGCTCGAGCAGCTGGTTCCGGCAGTCGAGGTCTTCGTCCCGGGCCACGGCGCCATCGGGGACGGCGCCGAGCTCGGAAGAAGGATCGCGGCCGACCGCCGCTACCTCTCGGCGCTCCTCGCCGGCGAGGAGCCCGACGACCGACGCCTCGGGACTCCCTGGCTGGCGGCCGAGCACGAGCGCCACCTCGCCCTCGTGCGGGGGCGCTGAGCGACCGCGCACGAGGGCCGGCCCGGCGCGGTTCGCTGCCCAGGGGTCCGCCCGAGGCCGCGGGCAGCGCCCGGGGAGGG
>JAKACF010000043.1:9292-13697 GCA_021821585.1 Actinomycetes bacterium | reverse complement strand
GGGGATGGCGCCGGTCGGCCTCGGCATCGACGGCGTCGTTCACGAAATAGACGCCCGAGGAGGCGGCGCAGAACACCGCCACGGCCGCCGCCGTCCGCCAGAAGGTCACCGGCCGGCCGACGACGAAGGCGGCGACCGGGGCGGCGAAGACGATGACGTTCTTCAGCCACTGGCGCGGGCGGGCGGTGGCGGCGACGGCGCGCCACCGCGGCCGGCGGGCAGCCCCACCGGCCTCACCTGCCACGACCGCCACGTTCTGCCCAGCCTGCTGCACCACCTGCAAGTCTTACCCGCCCCGGCAGCCCCGCGCGGCCCCCGGTTCACCTCTCAGCCGGCTCCCAGCGACGAAATTGCCCCGGCAGGCCAGCGACGCGGCGCCGCCGCGCTGCTACGTTTCGGGCGGTGAGTCGCCTCCTCGGCCACTGGTCCTTCGACCCCTTCCTCGTGCTGAGCGCCCTCGTCGTGGTCGCCCACGAGGTCGGGCTGAGGCGCCTCGCCGCCCGCTCGAGCCGCTACCGGGCGGGACGCCGCCGGGCGAGGTCGCTCGCCTTCTACGCCGGCGTGGCGCTGCTGCTCGTCACGGTGAGCTCGCCGATCGACTACTACGCCGACCAGTACTTCTACATGCACATGGTCGAGCACATCCTCATCATGTTCTTCGCCCCGGCGCTCATCGTGCTCGGCGCCCCCTGGATCCCGCTCTTGTTCTTCCTGCCCGTCCGCGCCCGCCGCAGCGTCGTGACACAGCTCTGCCGTGGCGGCTGGGCCGCTCCGCTGCGCTCCTTCGGCCGGTTGCTGCGGGCCCCGTGGACAGGGACGGTCCTGCTCAACGTGGCGATGGTCGCCTGGCACCTCCCGGTGCTGTTCGACTTCGGGGAGCGGAACCCCCTCGCCCACATCTGGCTCATGCACGGGAGCTTCTTCCTCGCCGGGATGCTGTTCTGGCTGCAGATCATCCCCTCGCACCCGATGTCGCCGCGTCTGTCCGCGATCCACCAGGGCGCCAGCATCATCGCCTCCGACGTCGTCATGTTCGTCCTCGCCATGGCCCTCAGCATCTTCTCGAGCGGCTCGTGGTACTCGGTCTACGACCACGTCCCCGGCGTGACGCTCAGCCCCTTCGCCGACCAGCAGATCGGCGCCGCCATCTTGTGGGTCTGCGGGGACCTGTGGGCGCTCCCGGCGCTCGTCATCGTGATCCGGCGCGCGATCGGCGAGCACGGCGGCCTCTCACAGCTCGTCGACCGGCTGCTCGGGCATGCCGGCATCCCGGCCACGCTCCCAACCGGGAGAATCCTTGACGAATCCTGAGCAGCGACTTAGATTGCCGAAAACTTCGCTGGATGGCAGCCGTAGCCAACTCAGACGGTCGCCCTGAGACCTCCTAGGGGGGAGCAACTTTGGGACGCTCTGCGAAGATCGCCATCGTCGGGTGCCTGCTCGCCATCGCCACCGGCCTCGCCGTCTTCACGGCGATGGCCTTCGTTGCCAGTACGCCGCCCACCGTCGACTTCGCCACGGGCCACCGACAAGGGACCCCGGTCAACATGGAGATCCAGACGGTCGGCACGATCGGCTTCGGCGTCCACCCGAGCTGGGTCTCCTACCTGACGAAGGCCCCCGACGGCAGTTGGGTCCACACCACGCTGTGGGACCTGCCGGCGCACACCACGGTGAACGTGACGATCCTCCAATATGACTCCGGCAGCCCGTTGCGCAACCAGGAGATCGGGCAGGTGACCGGGGTCTCGGCTGACGGCCGCCCCGGCACGATGCTGCTCAACGGCAAGCCGGTGAGCGTCGTCAACTCCAACGTCGGCAACGGCGTCGGGCACACCTTCTCCGCCCCCTCCCTCGGGATCAACGTCCCGCTGGTCGGGAACAGTGCGAGCGCCAACCTCTGCGGCACCGCCCCCTGCACCACGAGGTCGCCGCACAACGTCATCCAGTTCTCCTTCACCACGCCGGGCCCGGGCCAGTACCGCTGGCAGTGCTTCGTTCCCTGCGGGCTCGGTTACCTCTACGGCAACGGGGGGCCCATGCAGACGATCGGGTACATGGACGGCTTCTTGAAGGTGGTCGCCTGATGTCAGACGGCGCGAGCACCCCACAGGCCGGCGACGGCGCCGCTGCCCCGACTGGAGGCCCGGGCGGCGAGCCGCGGCACTTCCGCCGGATCTTCACCGTCTGGATCTCGATCTCGGTCGTCGCCGACCTGCTCTTCTGGTTCCTCGTCGGACCGCACATCCCGCCCGGGCGCATGACGAGCGCGGCCGGCGGGGCACAGTTCGACTTCAACGTCCTGTTCGTGATCGCCCTCCCGGTCATCATCGGGGTGTGGACCTACATGGCCTACGCACTGTCGACCTGGCGCAAGAGCCGGGTGCCGGGGCTCCCCCTCTCCGGCGACCGGGCCCGGGGCCACTTCGGGGTCCAGACGGCCTGGATGGCGATCACCTCGACGGTCGTCATCGGCCTGTTCGTCTTCGGGACGGTGGAGCTCATCGTCCCGGCCGGGGCCGGCGGCGGCGAGGGCCCGAGCCCGATCTGGACGCCGACCTCGAAGACGATCCTTCCGATCCAGGTCATCGCCCAGCAGTGGAAGTTCACCTACCGCTACCCCACCTTCGGCGGCTTCGAGACCGACCAGCTCATCCTGCCTGACAACACGACGATCGCCTTCCACGTCACCTCCCTCGACGTGATCCACGACTTCTGGGCCTACCAGCTCGGCATCAAGGCGGACGCCAACCCGCAGCAGGACAACGTCGCCTTCACCACGACCGACCAGCTCGGGAGCTTCACGGTCCGCTGCGACGAGCTCTGCGGCCTGTGGCACGGCGCCATGTACAACTACGGCAAGGTCGTCACGAAGGCAGCCTTCGAGAGCTGGGCGACCCGCACCCGGGCCCAGCTCGCCACCAACACCAAGTACCTCCCGCCCTTCGCCTGGACCTACGTCCCGGACGCGAACGGTGCGGACGGCGGCTACTACCCCGACAACGTCGACCCTTATAGCAAGGTGGAAATCTACGGCGCCCAGCGGGCGAAGGTGTAAGGAGCCATGGCCACTGATACCGAGTTGATCCCGCCCATCGGAGCCACCCCGCCACCGCCGAGCCCGCCGTCGCGGGTGCCGGCGTGGCTCCAGCAGAACATCTTCACGGCCGCCATCGGCGCCGTCGCCGGGTACGCCTTCGGCCACTGGGTCGGCAACATGATCGCGTCGGGCTACGCCAACATCAACGGAGCCAGCGGCCAGAACGACATCGCCATCTGCCTCGGCCTCGGCATTGGCGTCTTCGGCTGGCTGCTCGGCGCCGGCGCCCTCAACTACCCGCTCGCCAAGATCGTCGGGCGCGAGCCGGCGCCCGAGGTTCCCGAGGCCAACTGGAGGCGCTACCTGCGCTTCTCGACGGACCACAAGGTCGTCGGCATCCAGTACTTCTTCGCCGTCTTCGTCTTCTTGTTCACCGCCGGGCTGCTCGCCATGGCGATCAGGACGGAGCTGCTCAGCCCGACCACGCACATCTTCGGGCCGGGCACCTACATCGAGATCGTCGGCGAGCACGGCACGATGATGATGATGATGGCCTCCTCCCTCGTGGTGGGCCCGCTCGGCAACTACCTCGTGCCCCTCATGATCGGGAGCCGGAGAACCGCCTTCCCCCGGATCGAGGCCTCCTCGTTCTGGCTCTTCTCGGGCGGCTACCTCGTCATCGTCACCGCCCTCCCGCTCGGGGGCTTTCCGACCGGCTGGACGGGATACGCCCCGCTGCAGACCCAGGCGGCCGGAGGGATGGACTCCTACCTCGTCGGCTTCGCCGTGATCGGGACCGGGATGGTCCTCGCCGGCTTCAACCTCATCGCCACGATCATCCACTACCGGGCGCCGGGGCTCAGCTGGTCCCGTCTTCCGGTCTTCGTCTGGTCGATCCTCGCCACCTCGGCGCTCCTCACGCTCGCCACCCCGACCCTCGTCTGTGCCGGGCTCTTCGGGATCCTCGACCGGACCGCCCAGACGGCGTTCTACGTCAACGAGCGAGGCGGCAGCGCCTTCTTGTGGGAGAACCTCTTCTGGTTCTTCGGCCACCCCGAGGTCTACATCATGGCCCTGCCCGGCTTCGGGATCGTGAGCGAGATCCTCCCGGTCTTCACGAGGCGGCCGCTGTTCGCCTACCGGGTGGCGGCGGCCGGCATGTTCGGGGTGGCGCTGCTCTCCTTCTTCGTCTGGCAGCACCACCTCTTCCAGAGCGGCATCAACCCCGACATGCGCCCGCTGTTCATGCTGACGACGGAGCTCATCTCGATCCCGACGGGATTCATCTACCTCGTCACCCTCGGCACCTTGTACAAGGCGAAGATCCACTTCGACGTGCCGATGCTGTTCTCCCTCGGGATGCTC